>JBAXQP010000032.1 GCA_037131655.1 bacterium
GTTCGGGTCGAGCACTTCTTTTAGACAATCATTGCAGGTGGCGATGTCGGGAAGAATTATTGTTGAGATTTGACCCTCTGCCTCGCTGTGCCTGATTTCGAAGGTGGTTAAGCCTTCGGGTTTGAAGTAGAGGGTTTCGATGTTATGAATAAGTGCTCGTGGGGGAACTTCGTTTTTGAAGCGCTCCATGAAGGTGTCTAGAACCGTGCGCTCACCTTCTACCTCGATAAAAAGGCCTTGGCAGGAGTTATTGACCCAGCCGGGAAGTCCCATTTCGGTAGCGAGGCGGTAAACATAAGGACGCATGCCGACACCTTGAACGGCGCCGTGAACAACTGCTCGCAATCGCTCAATTTGTTTCTCACCCATCATTCACTGACCCTGCCTTCCGCTGTTCAGGGAGCTTTTCCTTTAGATAGGTGTACCAATCATCCATGCCTAGTCCGGTACGCGCTGACAACTCGAAAATGGTCGCTTTCGGCGCTACGCGTCGAATATTCGTTAAAGCTGCATCTCGATCAAATCCGCAAACTTCGGCGATGTCAACTTTGCTGACGATTACTACCTGCGCCGAATGAAAAACAACTGGGTATTTCAGAGGTTTGTCCTCACCCTCGGTGACAGAAAGCATTACCATCCGCATATCTTCGCCTAAATCATAAGAAGCGGGGCAGACCAGATTGCCTACATTCTCGATAATAAGTAAATCAGAAGGTCGCGGGGTAAGCGTTTCATAAGCTTTGGACACCATATCTGCATCGAGGTGACAGATACCGCCGGTAGTGATTTGGGTTACAGGGGCGCCTTTGTCACGAAGGCGTTTGGCATCGTTATCGGTCTCTAAATCGCCGACAATCACTCCCATCTGCAGCTTGCCATTCAGGTCTGTGAGCATTCTTTCGAGAAAAGTAGTTTTGCCAGAGCCTGGGGAGGAAAGCACATTCAG
Organism: bacterium; assembly: GCA_037131655.1. Taxonomy (NCBI): domain Bacteria; species bacterium. Next base: position 947 of record JBAXQP010000032.1, read on the forward strand.
CACGAACACCCCATCGCTTTTGAACCGAGCGCGGTTGCGTTCGGCTAGCTGATCATTCTTCCCAAGAACGGCTTCCTCTATTCGAAGGACTCGATGGCCCATTTGCTCAGACACTCTATGACACCTCGATGTGGGTGAGTTGTAGTTCCTGCCCCTGGCGAAGCTCACCAGTGGGCTTGCCGCATTGCGGACATTCATAACTGAACTCACCAGGCTCAAACTCGCTATTACAATTAGGACAATAGCATGTGACGGGGATTAGTTCTATCTCTAGTACGGCATCAGCCGCGATAGTATTTCGCACGAGAGCCTCGAAAGCGAACTCCAAAGCATCAGGTACTACCCCTGATAATGCGCCCACTTTCATCCCTACTTTGTGTATTCGCGTTGCGTTCTGATGCTTTGCGTTATCAAACACAATTTCAAGCGCGCTTTCCATCAATCCGACTTCGTGCATACAAAAATTTTACCTTAAGCAAAGCTAATAATGCAGACGGAATTTGAAAAGCGGTAGATCTTCACGGATTAGATTAATAATGAAAGAATAGTATTTGATATAAGGAAGAACTAGATCATATTTGCTTAATACTATTGTAGTGATAACATCGTGTGATGCTGGTGTCTGGCTTGTTCTGTGATGATTCTCATGTTTAGAACAGTGAAATTACTAGAAAATCAATTAATTTGTCTCAAATAGCGAATTGCATGTTAAAATGGGAATTAGTACTGTATGTCTTCTCGTAAAGGAATATTGAGAGATACTGTTTGGCGGTTAGGCATTAACAATAGAATGTGGCCCAGGGATGGCCGGAGTTTAGTGCTCCAGGGTGGAATATGAGTGATTTCATAGTTGGTAAATGTTATAAGACGGGATTGGACAATTCTTATCTGTCCAATCGATTTGCGTTAACTTCCAACCCAGTTATTGTTAAAGAACCCAACGAGCAACTGGTGTTTGATCCAAGTTCCATTCTTACTACTACGTCCTATACGGGCTGTCGTTTAAATACGGCATCTGATTGGGAAGCTAAATCTTTATTGGCACGATTTGTGCATATCTTAGATTACTGAAGAAAAATTTAATTTTAAATTGATCTTATTCTCTATTAGCAAGCGACGAAACGGAACTTTTAAGCGTACTGAAAATTAGGTTTGTTTTAGTTCGAAACTTAAAATAGATTTCAAGAGATCAATAAAGAATATTGAAGGGTGGTATGAGTAGTGTTAGTCAGTCAGATATTGTTAATCGCAGTCTTGATAATCGCTGTCGTAACAGATGTTCGATACGGCAAGATTAAGAATTGGCTGACTTTACCTGCAATCGCCATCGGGCCGTTAGTTCATTATGCTGAAGGCGGAAGCAGTTATGCTTTATCTAGCCTGGAAGCAATCGGGGTCATGTTGCTGGCATCACTGGTGTTAAAAACCTTTGGCCCGTTTGGTTGGGGAGATACCAAGCTTCTTATGGCTGTAGGTTCGCTTGGCGGAATGGCGCTGGTGAGAGATAGCTTATTGTGTACGGCATTAGCGGGTGGGTTGCTATCGATTTTCTATCTAATGCATCGACGTATGGCCGGTGATATGGCAAAACGAATTGCAAATTTTATATGGCTCAAAATGATTTTCGGCGCTGGTTCGTTGGATGGGGTCCGAACCGGGATTAAAATGCCTTATTCCATAGCGATCGCTGTGGGTACAGTAGTGGCAGTATTCCTGCCGCGATAGCCTAGAAAACTAATACAGAACAAGGAGCAGAACATGTTGAACAAAATGAGAAACATTCTCAAAGACGAAGAGGGCGCAACGATGGTCGAGTACGGTTTAATGCTCGCGTTAATTGCTGTAGTCGTTATTGGCGTTGTTACCCTTATTGGAACAGACCTCAATGCTAAGTTCACTGCAGTTGATGCTAGTCTCAAGTAGGAAACAAAGACGGTAATACGACCGTTCTTTAATGCTGTACACTAGCGGGCGGCAACCCCGCCCGCTAGTACTCTAAGATAAAACCGATACAGAGAGGCGACGACATGGAAGCACGTCATAATAAGATATCGCGATCGCATCGCAGGCGTGGGGCTGTGCTTGTAGAGGCCGCTTTCGTTATACCAATACTGATCTTAATGGTTTTTGGGATGATTGAGCTGGGGTCAGCGATAAAAGACTCGCTCGCCCTCAATCAAATTGCGCGCGAGGCGGCAAGATCATACGCCGTTGGCAAACCGCCGGTTATCATTGATCTGGCAACAAGCTATGGTATTAAAAACCCTAACACAGTGAGTGTGACCTACCTTGTTAATCCCAGTACACCTGGTGAGCAGGTTAAGATTACACTGTCCTACCCGCATACGCCAATTGTCTGGGGTAGTACGATAACACTTAACTCATCAATGGTAATGCGGCGAGAGTAGATTTTAACCCATTAGATGTTTAATAGAATAAACGGCGCGGTTTCATTTTTGTTGCTATTCTTGCTGGTTGCCGTTGTCGGTATGGGAAGCATTTAGCTGTAAACAATATCCAAGAGTTGTGATAAGTTTGGTTTTCAATTACCGCTGACTTAAAATGGTATTATAAAGGTTGTTGGGTTATTGTTTTTTCTGCAAAGAAGCGTTCGGCGGCGAGTTTAAAAGTCATTTTGTCACTGCTCGCTTGGGTGGGGGGTTATGCTTAATTACGGTGCTATTACCCTTAAAATGACTCTTTGTTTGGTCAAGTAAAATTTTTTAACTTTTTTTGAAGGAGAATGTAAATGCAAAGTAATACGACTAAGAAAGCGGTCCTAGTTGTGGCGCTTGTTTTGGGACTTGTGACTAGCTTGCTGGTGTATAAGTACATCAAGAATATGGAATTCAAACAAAATGAGCTTAGAGCGGATGTAGTGGTGGCGGTTCAGGATATTGAGCCGCGAACAATTATTGATGCACGCATGCTTGTGATTAAAAACTTGCCCCACTCCGAAATCCCAAAAGATGCTTTTACAAAAATTGAGGATGTTGCGGGTAAGGTCGCAATGGTTCATTTGAGCAGTAACACCGCCATTAGCCAAAGCAGTATTGACGTTAAGGGACTTGAACTCGGGTTGTCATATACAATTCCTCCAAATATGCGCGCCGCTACGATCGGCATCACGCCAGTCACTGGCGTAGCAGGTTTCCCCAAAGCTGGAGATCATGTTGATGTCATAGCTACTTTCGAACGCCAGGACTATACAGTGGCTAAGACAGTGATTCAGAACGTGCAACTCCTTGCGTTGGGGTCAAAGCTTCAAGATGAGAGCATGAGTAAAGAAGGCCGTAAGCCGGAGATTACTCCTAATGACACAGCTACTCTTCTTGTAACTCCACGCCAGGCAGAAATTTTAGCTTTATCGGAAGCTAAAGGCAAACTAAGGCTTATATTGCGGTCCGCTGGCGATCAAACGATGGTTAATAATTCAGGCGCAACAATGAACAACGAATCTTCAATTGCGCCGGAGACTCAAAAGCCCTCGCAGTCCATATTGGTCTCAAATAGACCTGTTAATGTTACAAAACCACCTGCACCGCCAAAGATCAAACCCCAGACCAGTATTGAAGTTATAAGTGGTAAAGAAATTACGAGGGTAATCGTTAAGGGCAACACGAAAAATAAATAGTATCAGTTAACTATACAGCTATTCCTGACAACGAAGTTGTTTTAGGAAGGGCTGTATAGGATTATATAATCCCTATACATTAGTAATCCGGTCAAGAAGACCGGGTTACTCGGAAGGAAAGGATGGATAAAATGCGTTTTCAATCTAAGTATGGCTGGATGACGCTTGTCATCATATGTGCGATGTTTTCAACTACTATTTCGGTTAATGCTTCCAAAATCTCAGGTGTAGAGCAGAAACCGTTGATGTCTATCAGTCAATCTTTTCAAAGAAACACTGTGGCTTTACAACTCATGCAAATGTTATATAAACCGGTGTTAACACCAACAATCAACGCAAAGAATACTGTCGATCGCACCAGCAATTTAACAATCATGCCTGGGGAATCGGAAGTGCTCAAAGGCCGCAATATTACCCGTACTTCAGTAAGCGACCCAACTATAGTGGATATCGTCCCAGTATCCACCTCTGAGATTTTGGTCAATGCCAAGATGGTCGGCGTTACTACGATACGAGTGTGGGATGCACAAGGTGTGGCAACTTATAAAGTTACGGTTACCAAGCCGCCCCTCAGCCCTGAGGAACTCTCTGCTGATCTTGAAAAGCAGATTGGGATTTCAACCATTTTTGTGAAGATTGCCGGTGATACAATCATTCTCAGCGGAACCGCGCCGACGAATGACGATTCCTCCAAGGCAGCCAAAATTGCCGGAACATACAGCGCGAAAGTATTGAATCTGATTACGGTCGAAACTGTATCAGTTGAAAATTTTATAGCGTCGTTGAAGGCCGCTTTACCGAATGAGGATTTAACCTATGAAGTATTACCGGATAAAACCGTTTATATTCACGGTACGTTAGTATCGATTGATAAGGCTCTTCAGGTACAAGATGTTATCCGTGCATGGATCGGAAGTCCCGAACCCCTTCCGGGTGCAATCCAGACAAATAATAACTCTACGGGTTCCCAAGAGGCACTTCCTGATTCAGTTGATCAGAACCGCACTTTCGCGAGAGAATCTCAGTCTGGTGATGTGGTGGTTAAAGATGAATTTTCATTCACTCGAAAAGTTTTTGGCGGACGTATTCTAAATGGTCCGCGCGTGGTTGTGATGCTTGAAATCAACCCAGCGCTTGCTACGCAGGTTCTGGTAAATGTTCAGGTGATCGAAATTAATAAAGGCATGCTCAAGCAGCTTGGGGTTGAATGGTCTTCCTTTGTTGGAGGCATCGCCTCACCGCTCTTCTCATTGTTTGAGGATAGAGAAATAGTGCCATCGGATGAGGCTGGGTCCTTCTCTCGATCAGGACTTTCTGCCCAGGTTACCGCTTTAGTGGATGATAATGCCGCTAAAATACTCTCCCAACCAAGGATTCTGATAGCTGACGGCCACTCCGCTAATATTCTAGTCGGCGGTGAATTCCCCATTCCAATGTCTCAGCAAGCTGGTGAGATTTCAATTCAATTCAAGACCTTTGGTATTCAACTTGCCGTTCGGCCAAAGATTATGCCAGGTAACCGCATTCTATTAACCCTTACTCCTGAGGTAAGCAGCCTAGACTTCGCAAATGGTATCAAGACCAGCAGCATATTAATCCCTGCCATTCGAACAAGGCGTGCTACGACCACGGTTCATGTAATGGCTGGCCAGACATTGATAATTGGCGGACTGATTTCCAGTGAGGATGCAAAGGCTGTTTCCAAAGTACCACTACTAGGCGATATCCCTGTCATCGGCGAACTCTTCAAGAGTACACGTTTCCTTAAGAACGAGACGGAGCTGGTTATAATGGTTACCCCTACTACAGTAGAAAACAGTTCAACGGAGTCAGTTATCAAAGCAGACAAATAGTCTGTGGTGTTAGGAGTTAGTGATAGTAATGCGGAAGGGCAAAGTGCGAGTATTGATAGCTGCGAAAGATCGCGAATTACGCGACCATTTACGTAGGCTTGTACTCGAATTTGGAGAGTACGAAGTCACAGGTTCTGCCATTGACGGGCAAGAAGCTGTGCAGCTATCGGTAATGCTCAAACCGGACATTGCGCTTGTAAACGCCGACCTGCCGATTTTTAATGGGCTGGAAGCGTCCGAGATGATTAGTTTGGCAGTACCAGAAGTACGTACCGTACTGCTTGGAAATGGTCAACCGGATGCCCAGTTTCTGCAGGAGGCGATGAAAGCAGGTCTTCGCGCCTATGTGCCTTACCCGTATGATGCTCCGGTCTTACTCAAAACATTAGAGTCCGTGATCTCAATCAATAAGCGGCTTGATACCCCCCAATATCAAGCCGCGACCGACCCTACTCAGATCCCTAAGCTAATAGTCGTCACAGGCGGCAAGGGAGGCATTGGAAAGACCACCATGGCTGCGAGCATCTCCGCTTGTCTTGCTAAAAAGTATAAAGGCAAGGTGGTGCTGTTCGATCTCTACACCCAGTTCGGCGATGTGTCGACCATGCTTGACCTGAAGCCGCAAAGATGTCTGTCCGATGTGACCGCTGTTACGAATGAGATTGATCTGGAAACACTTGAAAGTTGCATGGTAACTCAAGAGGACACAGGGTTAAAGGTGCTGGTGTCGTCGCTTATTCCTAAAGCAATCGATGCCGTTAGCGCAGAACAGGTGGAAAGCACAATCTACGCTCTAAAGCAAGGCTACACCTATATTGTTGTAGATCTACCGCCCGTTTTGCATGCAACCACTCTCTACGTATTGGCTAACTGTAACCGACTTTTTGTTATTACGAATATGTTCGACTTGCCGACTTTAAGGAATGCAAGAGAGCTATTGGATAAAGTGGTAGGCGATTATGTGTCGGCAGATAGGGTTTCTGTTATTGCCAACCGAGTTTCTAAATACGACGATCTTCGCTTGAGCGATGCTGAGAGCGTCCTGGGGCGACCCTTTGCAGCTAAGGTTCCAAACGACCGAAGGCTGGTTAAGTCAATCAATCAGGGAGTACCTTTTATGGTCGCCTATTCAAAAAGCCCCATGGCAGACGTAGTCGAAAGCATTACAAGCGAGATTATTCAAGAAAACTCTGTGCGGAAGGATTGACATGAACAACGACATAAATGGAAAAGACGGAAAACATTCTCTTGAGCCGAATGCTACAGCAGCACAAGCATTTACTCCGAATGAGATCGTAGAACTCATTTCTCGTGTTCACAGCCAGATAATGGATCAGGTTGAAGCTGATGAACTTCAAAGGCTTACTTCTGACCAGAAACTTAGTCGAGCGAAAGATGTTCTAACGAGCATAATGAAAGAGGAGGGTCTTTTCCTTCCTCTTAAGCTATGTCGCCAAATAGAAAACGAAGCGGTAGCGGAAATCTCTGGTTTTGGCCCAATCCAACCGCTCCTTGATGATCCAACGATTACTGAGATAATGGTCAATGGACCGAACAAGATATATGTAGAACGCGACGGCAAGTTAAGCCTCACGGACAAAGTATTTAAAGATGACGCTCATGTGCTGCGGATAATTGAGCGTATCATTATGCCGCTGGGACGACGGATTGATGAAGGCTCGCCTATGGTAGATGCCAGACTTCCTGATGGTTCTCGTGTCAATGCGATTATTCGCCCCCTTGCAGTTGATGGCCCCATGCTTACAGTCCGTAAATTTGCAAGAGTGCCCTATGAAGCGGATAATCTTATCGCTTTTGGCACGTTTTCACCAGAGATGATCCAATTCCTTAAGGCCTGCGTTGAAGCCAAGATAACGATTTTGGTTACAGGAGGGACGGGGAGCGGCAAGACCACCACACTTAATGTCCTTAGTTCCTTTATCCCAAATAATGAGCGTATTGTTACCATCGAAGATGCGGCGGAACTTCAAATGCAGCAAGACCATGTAGTGCGGTTAGAGAGCCGCCCGCCGAATTTGGAAGGGCGTGGGGAAGTAACTATAAGGCAGCTAGTAAGAAACTCGCTCAGAATGCGGCCGGACCGCATAATCGTGGGTGAGGTTAGAGGTGGGGAAGCGCTCGATATGCTTCAGGCGATGAACACCGGGCACGAAGGCTCCATCTCAACCCTTCACACCAACAGTCCAAGAGACGCCCTTTCCCGACTTGAAACAATGGTGCTGATGGCGGGAACAGAATTGCCCTCGCGGGCAATCCGCGAGCAGATTGCTTCCGCTACTGATCTCATCGTTCATCAGGACCGTCTTAGGGACGGGACAAGAAAGGTTACGTCAATAGCTGAGGTTCAGGGTATGGAAGGCGATATCATCGTAATGCAGGAAATCTTTATTTTCGAGCGGCAAGGTGTATCTGCTGATGGCAAGATTATAGGAGAACATAAAGCTACAGGTTTAAGACCACAATTTATGCGTAAACTAGCCGAAGATGGTATTGAATTGCCAACGGATGTGTTCCGGCTGGAGACACATGGGAGGAGATGAGATGCTATTTGTTGCCTTAATGACCCTAGGTATAACCGTTCTGATATATCTCGTTTATCTCATTATTGATCGCACGTATTTTCAACGGATTCGAGTACGACAACGAATGGCTTACTTAAAGGGCAAGTTTGTCCTGCCGGCTGATGAAGAAGCAGATGCGGTGGTCTCTGAAGAGGAAAGGTTTCCCACCTTAGCCAAGTTTATTGCCGGCAAGACATATACCGATAGACTTCTTATGCAGTTATTGCGGTCAGGGGTGAAGCTACGTCCGAGCGAATATGTGGGTTTCGTGTTCGGCTTAGCACTGTTCCTAGCGTTATTGTCTACATTGTTCACTAGGAATATCGGAGCACAATTACTTGGTATATTTGTTGGTTTGGTATGTCCTTACTATTATTTGAAAGCAATGGAAGCGCGGCGTTTGGTGACATTCAACCGGCAGATCCCAGATGCTTTATCACTGATGAGTTCAGCTATCCGTAGCGGTTTCAGCTTCCAAAGAGCGATGATGTTGGTTGCTGAGGAGTTACCAGATCCAATAGCGGAAGAATTTCGCCGCTTTAACAACGAAACGAGTGTTGGTCTCCAAACTGATACAGCCCTTTTGCGTATGGGAACAAGAGTTCCAAGCTACGATTTGCAGTTAGTGATTACGGCAATTATTATCCAACAGCAGACCGGCGGCAATTTGTCCGAAATAATTGACAAGATTTCTGAAACAATACGCGAGAGGATTCGCATAGAGGGGGAGGTAGCAGCACTTACTGCTGAGGGTAAGATATCGGGCGCAGTTTTGGTACTGCTACCGATTGGTCTGGCAGTTGTCATTTCCCTTGTAAATCCGAGTTACCTCAAGCCGCTTCTCACCGATCCCCTCGGAAATATGATCATCCTAATTGCTATCGGTATGCAGGTGCTAGGCGCTATCATTATTAATAAAATGTTGGTTTTGGACTTTTAGGGGAGCTATTATGACGATAATTATCTTCATCCTGTGTTTGACAACGGTTTTTTTGTTGGTTATTGGTATCGCAATGAAGAGCGAGCAAGCTATTATTAATGACAGGGTAAATGCTCTCAGATTATCTCTGGATGAGGACATCAGAAAGGTTGTACCTGAATTAGCCACTCCCTTTTTCGGACGCTTTGTAGGTCCTGCTCTACGGAAGTTGATGGTTGGTCTATCAAAACTCATGCCTACCAATACGGCATCCATCGCCGAAAAACTCGAGCAAGCGGGCCATCCTTGGCACTTACAGCCGCTTGAGTTCATAGGTATTAAAGCGTTATCAGTCATTGTGTGTATGCTTGCCGGTATAGGTATTGTTATTCTACTCAATGAGCCACCTTTGCAGAAGACTGTAATTTTGATATGCGCTTTCATAATCGGTTATGCTATTCCTGATTTTGTTCTGCATTCAGCTATTCAGGATCGCTACCGGTTAATTCGCAAGGCTCTTCCTAACAGTTTGGACCTATTGGTCGTATGTGCTGAGGCTGGGGTTGGTTTCGATGCTGCCATGGCAAAGTACGTAGCGCGCACAGAAGGCCCCTTGGCATATGAGTTCAATCGTGTGCTTCAGGATATTGCTATTGGGAGGTCGAGGGTTGATGCGATGAAGTCTATGGCTTCACGTGCCAAGCTTCCTGAATTAATCACTTTTACCGCTGCTATCAGACAAGCGGATATGCTTGGCGCAAGTATTGTGCAGGTGCTGCGGGTTCAAGCCGATAACATGCGTGTATCAAGAAACCTCCGAACCCGAGAAAATGCAGCCAAACTCCCCGTCAAATTACTTTTCCCATTAATTTTCTGTATATTTCCAGCTATTTTTGCTGTTCTACTAGGTCCAGCAGTAATCCAAATAGGCAAAGCCCTAGGCATAATGGGAAAGTGATAGGTGTCGCTAATAGCGTTATCAAATCAGTAAGTGTTCAATATAATATTCGATGAAGCTATTAACGTCCGAAGAGAACCCATGTGAGGTAGATTACGTAGACGAGACCGCCGAACATTAGGCTGCTGGGAGTGACACGCCCTTTAACTTTCAACTGAAGCCAAACAACACCTGCCGCCAATAACGCAGCCCCGGCGCTTACTAACGCTTCAGTATTTAATATCCATTCAGTGCAAATTATCCCTACCGCCGGCACAACACTGCTTTGGAAGACCATCGCGCCACTGATATTGCCCAAAGCAAGCGTATCTTTTCCTTGCCGAACCCATAAAATTGAGTTCATCTTTTCAGGCAACTCTGTTGCAATGGGAGCAATAATAAGCGCGAGGATGAAAGCCGGTAGGTGAAGGATCAGTGCGAGATGTTCAACTCCTGATACAAATATCTTGGCTCCAACGATAATCAAAGCTAAACCTACCGCAGTCTGTAGAAAGACATAATGTTTATGAGGATCATCATGGCGTTTGAACATAAACAGCGGATCTAAACTATCCTCTTCGATTTCAGTTTTTGTGCCTCGATGCGAGAATGTGATACGGATGTAGATCAAATAAAGAAGAACCAAGCTGAAAGCAACTATCCATCGGATAAGGGGCAGGAAATGAAACCAGGAAACAGAAATTGCTAGCAGGTAAACAATGAAAAAGAACTTCAAATCACGTCCCAATACAACGTGATCGACGTTCATCGTTGGTTTTCGGCGTCCTTTTCTACTAAAGATGATAACTGAAAGGCCAGTGAGAAAGAATGCTAACGTAGCTAACAACAAAGGAGCGCCTAGAATTGCTCCAATGCCGATTTCCGAAGCTGTATTGCTGCCTTTTGCAGAAATAAATGCGACGATTGGAATAAGAGTTTCAGGCATAGCTGTACCTACACCGGCCAAGACACTGCCGACAGCGCCTTCACCTAAGTTAAACTTTCTTCCAATCCACTCTACGCCCTGAGTAAAAAGGTGACAACCGAAGAGAATGATGAAAAGACTAATGAGCAGTAGAAGGATGTCAAGCATTTTCACCCTTTTGTATGTCAGGTGTTTTCATAAAGAAAAGGCTCATAACAAAGGCAATAGTAAGCGAAGCCGCACAAGCTAGGAATGGCGCATAGTGGTCATTAATCCATGGAAGCATTGACCAATGGATAAACGTATTACTGTAAAGGAACCCACCGACTAGACTTCCAAGTAAAAACCCAATTCCCTGGCATGCCATTACAGCTCCTAAATAGGCTCCGCGCCGTCGAGGATCAACTTCACTAATAGCCGCTAACCAAGCAGGAAGTGAAATTAAAAATCCAAGACCGATAAAGCAAGCGACAATAAGAACAACGGTTGTGTTAGGAATAAGAGATATCGCCCACATTCCCAGAGCGCCGACACCTAAGCCAATCTGCATAGACAATGCTCGGCCTAGTTTATCGGCTAACTTTCCAACAGGGACACTTAATACCGCCATTGCAATAGCAGGCGGCATTACGAGAGCGCCGAACTGAATTTCAGATAAATGATACTCATCCAGCGCAAAGAGTTTGACCACAAGTACCGGAATACCTATTGCAAAATAAGTTATAAACGAGAGAGCAATATATTTTGGTATTCGCCGCGCATTTTCAAGTAGCGCTTTTATACTAATCGAACTTTCCAACTCTGCCAGCGGATGTGACTCATCGCTCACGCTTCTGAGATGAGCCAGTGATTTATTGCTCGGAAGAATACTCAAGCCTACAATAACGGCAACGCTAAACAGGAACGCTGATGCATAAAAGGAAGCGTAGTCGGAATGGAATAAGTGGTTAACCGTTCCGCCAATCAGTGGACCAAAAGCAATTCCGAGCATGTAAGTAACGTTCAGTAAACTCATTGCGCTGGCACGTTGGCGAGTTGGTACCGCTTCACCCATTGTCGCAAACGCTACCGGCCACAACATTCCTGCTCCCAAACCGTCCAAAGCTCTTAATGCTGCAAAGATGAATGCAAGGGAAGCTAAATCTAAACCCATATGTAAACGGGCATAACCAACAAGAAGTGTCAGCAGGGAAGTGAAAATTGAAATGGCTGGACCGCCAACCAAAAACAGCTTTCGACCAAAACGATCACTTAAATGCCCCATAGGCGACTTAAATAGGGCTTCCGAAAGAAAATACACACCGACGATGAGCGCCATGGTGCCTGCAGGGTAGCCAATAGTTTTGGTGAGAAACACGGGCATGCAAGAGATGTTCAGGGTGGCATAGCCAAGCTCAGCGCATGCTGCCATGGCCATAAGAGACACCATGATGCGTCGCCGAATACGCTCCGGCGACGCACTTACTGGACTATCTTCTTGCCGTGGTGGCAGTTTATCTGGCGCCATTTTAGTTACTGACATTGGTTAAAGCCATTATTTGATGGTGAGATCAATTAGCTCTTCTCGCCCTGTCTCTGTGGACTTGTAAATGGCATCAAAGATGGCATTCAACATGAAGCCTTGTTCGCCTGGGACTTGTGAGGGTTTCCCCTCAAGTATTGAGTCGACAAAAGCCGCAATTTCATCGCTATATTGGTTCGACTCACCGAGACCACATGGTTCCATATTGTAGAGTTGCATGTTGTCTTCGGTAGCAATTTTGAGTTGGCTGGGATCGCCGGGAACGGAATAAACACCGCTCTTGGTTCCCATAAGCTCAGTTGCGAAAACATCCTTGCTGATGTTGGCGCAGAAGCTGGATTCGAGGATTACAGTTGCGCCGTTATCAAAACGAATCATACCAACTGCAAAGTCTTCAACTGTGAATTTCTTATAGTCCCACTGGCCCATGAGGCCAACAACATCTCCACGTTTACCGAACTTTTGATAAGTCATACCGCTAGCGGATACGGCTTTAGGATATCCCATACAGTACAAAGTATAGTCAAGGATGTGGACGCCGATATCGATGAGAGGCCCGCCACCCTGCTTGTCTTTATCAATGAAAACTCCCCAACCGGGGATACCACGTCGTCGAAGGGCTTGTGCGCGAGCAAAATAGATGTCGCCCATGCGTCCTTCACTAACATATTTATGAATAAATTTTGCTGTTGAAGTAAATCGATAGTGAAGACCGACTTGAAGCAACCTTTTGGTATCTTTAGCGACTTGGACCATTTTGCGAGCTTCTTCACCAGTTCTGGCTAACGGCTTCTCACAAAGTACGTCCTTGCCGGCTTTCAATGCGTCGATAGTCGGTTGCATATGTAAAAAGTTGGGTGTACAGACGCTTATGGCATCGATTTCATCCATCTTTAGCATTTCTTGATAATCAGAAAACACGTGCTTTACGTTAAATTTTTCAGCGGCCTCTTTCGCGCTATCAGCGTTAATATCGGATATTGCGATAATCTTACACTTTTCGGGTAGTTTGGCGTACCCCGGCATATGGGCGTTTTGGGCGATACCGCCCGATCCTATTATTCCAATTCCTAATTTCTTTTTAGCTTTCGACATCTGCAGAACTCCTTCACGTAGATATACTTTCGATATTATACCCATCTTTTAATTTGGCTAGACCCGAAGTAAGAGCTCAGAGATGTTTTAGGTAAAACGAACTAGTCAGCCAGGTTTTGTCACGGTATACTTACCGTATAC
>JBAXQP010000033.1 GCA_037131655.1 bacterium
CTGCGGACGACTGTCGGCTGACTATCGGCAGATGGATAGGCGCCATGCACATCCGACGGGACCCCACGCATCGGCCCGTTCCGCCACATATGGGCAACTTTGAACTTGTCCTCGAAGTTCTTATAAGCATAAACATCATCCCCCCGATCATGCCGCTGCTCCACAACCTCATAAGGCGCACCCTCCGGCTTCCCATCAAGCGCTACGGTTTCCCATTTGCCATCAGCATTAATATGAAACTCCCCCGCCCACCCACTGGGCGTTTTGATCCACTGGATTCGGCATAAGTCATTGCTGAGGATAATTTCTTTATCGTTGATTAGATAGGTGGGTTTGTTTGGCATCGTAAGCACTCTCCATAGGTTCTGGAATTAGTGTGGCACATAGGTTGGTAAGGAGGCAAGAAGCGCCCTTCGATATGGCCTAACGGCCTACTCAGGGAAGCGGATTCGGGGTAGTGGCTAGCAGCCTCAGCATCCCTGAGTAGCGGCGCGCAGCAAAGAATTCCGAGACCTTATGGGGTCTAGGCTGGTCACGAAAAGAGAAAGCTGTTTGCCTCTTTCGACACCTACTACTAGATGCCTAGCTCTTTCCAGATGGAATCGATATGATTTTTTACCTCGGAGGACATCCGTATCTCGGGGGGCCATTCTCTTGGGAAACCTTCGGAGGGGAGTTTATGGGTGCAATCCAGGCCAAGCTTGCCACCAAAACCCATCACATCTGAGGCATGATCAAGTACATCGCATGGCCCTTTGACGATAAGAGAATCTCTGGCAGGGTCGGTGTTTGCGCCCATTCGCCAGATGCATTCGCTGATGTCCTGCACGTTCACATCGGCGTCGAAAACGAAGATGTATTTGGTAAACATCATCTGCCCCAAACCCCATAGGGCATTCATGATCTTGAAGGCATGACCCGGATAGCGTTTCTTAATAGAGACCAAGGCGACGTTATGGAATGCGCCTTCGATGGGGAGGTTCATATCGACGATTTCTGGCAGGGTCAGCCGGATTAAGGGCAGGAAGATGCGCTCAATAGCTTTACCCATCCATCCATCCTCCATCGGCGGAATGCCTACAATTGTTGCCGGATAAACGGGTTTCTTGCGTTGGGTGATGGCGGTGATGTGGAGCACAGGATACTCATCAGCGAGGCTGTAATAGCCGGTATGATCGCCGAAAGGGCCTTCCGTTCGGCGCTCCAGGGGATCGACATAGCCTTCAATCACGATTTCACTATCGGCAGGCACTTCGATATTAAGCGTTCGGCATTTGACCATTTCCACAGGACTATGTCGCAGGAAACCAGCAAAGAGCATCTCATCAATTCCCGATGGCAATGGGGCAATTGAACTGAAAATAACCGCAGGGTCTCCCCCCAGGGCAACGGCAACTTCAATTCGTCGATTTTTCTCTTCCGCAAGCCGGTAATGCTCCGCGCCCTCTTTGTGCATCTGCCAGTGCATCCCCGCCGTGCATTTGTCAAACTGCTGAATACGATACATCCCCACATTGCGCTTGCCGGTTAGCGGGTCGTGGGTGAAAACAAGTGGGAGGGTGATATATCGACCGCCATCCATCGGCCAACAATGAAGAAGGGGGTAACGGTTAAGATCAACGTCTTTACCTTCAAAAACGACCTCCTGGCAGCGTCCTTCTTTAACGGTTTTTGGTGGGAGAGAAGCCAAGCGTCTGAGTTTTGGCACCATACGGAGCTTTTCAATAATGCCCTTTGGGATTTCCGGCTTGATAAGCTCAGTGATTTCGTCGGCAATACTCTCAAAATCATCCACCCCCAACGCCATGCTCATTCGTTTTCGACTGCCCATGGTATTGATGGCAACGGGGATGTCAAACCCTTTCGGCTTTTCGATAAGCAGCGCAGGGCCATCCGTTTTCATCATCCGATCTGCTACTTCTGTGATTTCCAAGTGCGGATCGAGCGGATACTGAATACGCTTCAGCTCCCCTTCTGTTTCCAATCGAGTTAAAAATTCCTGAAAGTCCCGATAAGCCATACCCACACCTCCGACACAATTCAGCTTACCACGGTTGATTGGAATTGTTCAATTAGGCAATCCCAATGAGGGGGTTAGTAGGCTTCGCCCCTACGGTGAACTGGGCTACATCTGAAAAAGAAAGAACCCTATCACCTAACACCTTAAAACGGACAGGTATTTTCACGGGTTTCTTAATAAATTTACCGTGTACATTAAAGTTTAAAAAATTCCTTGGTATAATGTAAATTAATCGGCGCTCGGTGCGCCGAGTGCGACCGCTAGGGGAGCCTTTGCAATAAGGCTGAGAGTCCCGCTACAGGGAGACCCTTTAAACCTGATCCGGTTAGAACCGGCGAAGGGAAGTTGTGTTGTACACAAAAGCCTTCCTTCAATCTTACGCCGCTTCCGAACTCCGGACGCGGCGGCTTCTTTTTCAACGTTTTTTCAATCAAATTCCCTGTATTATTGACAGGAGTAGTATTTAATTATATAATACTCTTTAGTGTAGTTTAATATTTGCAAAGGAAGGTGAATTAAATGGTAGACATCGGACGTTGGTTAAATGCGGGATGGGAAGCATTTCAGCGAAATGCAGCAGCTTTTGTTATAGCAACAATAGTTGGTTATTTGCTCGGTATGGTTACATGCGGAATTCTATTTCCAGTTATGTTAGCCGGTTGGGCATTGATGGCGCTGAAGGCGCTGAAGGGCGAAAAGGTCGAAATTGGCGACTTGTTTAAGCCATTTGATAAGTTCGGCACCCTCTTCATACTCTGGGTGTTGTTATTTGTCATAACAATTGTCATATACGGCATTATGTTCGCTTCGGCTTTTATACCGATCTTAGGCATTCTTATGCTCTTGGTATACCTAGTGCTTTTTGCCTTAACTCCATTAGTTTCGTTCGTAGTCTATTTTGCTGTGTTTGAGATTGTCGACCGCGGCACTGATGCAATGAAAGCTCTGACAAACGCTTGGAACGTTGTCCAGAAAAACATGGCAATGTTTTGGGTGGCAGGCTTAGTACTATCGATTGTCTCATCTATAGGCAGTGTAGTAGTTGTAGGTATTCTTGTTACGCTTCCAATTGCAATGATTGCTTTTGGAGCAGCCTACATGGATAACTATGGCGTGGCAGGGGCGCCTCAAGTTCCTCCAACCACACCGACCCCAACTCCTCCGGCGCCGATGGCTCCTCCTGAGGAACCACCAATCATATAACCTTAAAGTCAGGTGTTAGAGTTAAAAAAGGCAGCATTCGCTGCCTTTTTTTATTGCCCCCTAATGTTCTTCAGAAAATCACCCGATACTTTTATGGGGTGGTTTCCGCCTTCTTTATTTGCGATTGTTATGGTGGTTTTATCTGTTCTGTCCTGGCTTTTGATAATAGGCTCAAATTGAGCATTTGACCAGGTAAATTTCGGGGGGAAAGATGTTCGGAAAGTCGAAATGCACTTCGATCCAAAAGAAGTTCTGGGCTTACTTAGTTGACGAAATAAGCTCGGAACGCGAGAAAGCGCGATTGGTAACTCATGTCGCTTCCTGTGCCGAATGTCAGTTTGAATTGGCAAAACGGCGAGAAGCGCTCGCTTTGCTCCTTAATCAGGATACATCCATTAAAAGCCAAATCGGAGAACCTGATATCAAGCCCAAAGCCAATACAAAACGAGCCACCAGGTCACCTCTTACATTCGCAGCTTTGGTCGCATTGACGGCAATTGGAATGGGATTAGGTTGGCGGGAAGTCGGAATGCCCAAAGGGACCTTTTTCAAGTTTGCATCCGTCAATCAAGCAAGTTCTGCCCAAAATACCCCTGCAGAACAGTCAAGTTCTTCTGTTGCTACTGAACAGACAGTTGAGGAAGAAGTTCCGGCTGTTACTTTGGCTGAAGCTGTTCCTGTAGTCAACGAGCCAGGTTTAAAGACTGAGGCGCCGGAAGATAAGCCTTTACTCTTAGCGCGCACGATAAGTCCCCAAACTACTTTAAGAATTGCTGCTAAACGGCAAGTCGTTGCTCGTCGCCCAGTTACACCCAGAAAACGTATTGTTACCCATCCCCGCCCTAGAGTTCGAATTGCCAGACAACACACCCCTGCGCCAAGACCGGCTGTTGCGGTCTATGCGCCGAATGGTGAACTGGTCGGCTCTTCGGCGGTCGAACCTAAATAAGAAACTGATTTCATGTCAGGGAGGAAATGATGATTCGATTAGTGTGGATTTTAAGTTTAGTTTTAATTGGACTATCAGCAATTGCTCAGGTAACAGAACCGGCAGTTGCCACCGACACAACAATTTCGCCTCGGATTACGATTGATGCCAAAGGATCGGATATTCGCGATGTCGTTCACAGCGTTTTCCAGCAAGCGAAAATGGACTATGTGATGGAGCAGTACTCACGAGGTCTCGTGTACTTATCCGTCCATGACGTTCCTTTAGAGCGAGCTTTGCAAGCATTGAGCGATGCCGCCAATATCCAGTTTGTTCTTAAAAGCGGAATTTATATGGTTGGGCCAAGGCCGAAAGAGAGCGTAGTTACCCCAGCCCTTGCACCGGTTAAACCGGTTGTTGATTATCTGTCGAAGACCATTACAATAAACGTCACCAAGGAGCCCATCGCCGAGGTTGTGAAGTCACTCGCAACCCAAACCGGCGCAAATCTTGAACTCGATCCAAACTGCCCATCTTATCAGGTGAGCATGTGCCTTCAGAGTAAGTCATTGAAAATCGCACTTAATGCTTTGAGTAATGCCGCCCCATTAATCTATTCAAGCATGCCCGATGGAACCATCAAGGTTCGCATGAAGACCACTTCGATCCAATCGTCGAACAATATCACCGGTGTTGAGCTAGGCAACGGCCCTCTCCTGCGAACTTGCGCTCGATGCCACCGAAATAACGATAACGAATGGCGCTGGTGCCCCTTCTGCGGCAAATTTATAGGCAAATCCGAGGGTACGAAGTAACTCATAAATTGAAATATATTGCATTCAGCCTGCCCGAATAATTCGAGCAGGCTTTTTCTTTTATGATGTTCGCCTGACGACTAAAGTCGCGGCTGTTAATAGCCAAGTCCGCCTAGGCAGTCTCCTGAAGGGGCGCGAAGCGTCATGGGTAACTCTTTCTCGATTCGTCATCTAGCTTCTTGCCTCTTGCTTCTTTCTTCTCACCCATCGCCATCCTAAACAAGTATTGACGCAGGATCGGAAGTGTGATAGACTTCGGTTATGTTACGGTTGATGAATGCGCTTAATGAACTCATGAAACAGGGAATTGCGGATGAGGCTTTCCCTGGGGCGGTTTGTGCGATCGTTAAACCGAATCAGGTTATCCTTCGAGAAGCTTGGGGGTTAGCCGATCCGGAAAGTAAAACGCCTGCGGCTATCGATACCATCTATGATATCGCCTCATTGACAAAACCGATTACAGTAACTGCTGTGGGGCTTCTTATCGAAAGAGGGAAACTCTGTCTGGACCAAATGGTTACCTATTGGCTTCCTGAAGCAGAGCATTTGGCTGCGGTCACCCTTCGCCAACTCATCACCCACACAAGCGGACTGCCGTCTTGGAAAGATTATTTTCAAGTTGGGAGGAACAAAAAGGCGATCTTGGAAGCAGTATATGCGACGCCACTGGAAGCCATGCCCGGTCAGCGTTATTGTTATAGTGATGTCGGCTACATCCTCCTCGGAGCCATTATAGAAACAGTGGTAAGGCAGCCATTAAATGACTTCTTGCGCCAAAATCTTTTTGAACCTCTCGGGATGAATGATACGAGCTATTTGCCGAATCAATCTCTCAAATCCCGTTTTGCCGTCACCGGTCATTGCGTAACAAGACTAAATCAAACCCTCAAAGGCGAGGTGCATGATGCGAATACAGCCACGATGGGAGGGGTAGCGGGTCATGCCGGCCTTTTCAGCGCTATCAATGACCTAATAATTTTCGCTCAGACTATCTTAAATGAAGGCCAATTTGAGGGAAAACGCATCCTAAGTCCGGCGACTCTGTGTGAAATGGCAACTAATCAAAATGCCCCCAATATCGAAGCCCACACCTTCGGCTGGTTTGCCTATCCGAACGGTTATCACCCACGTGCCGATTTGCTTTCTCGGCAATCATTCGGTCATACAGGTTTCACCGGAACCGTTATGGTTTTCGATCCTGCAATTAAGAGCGCACTCATTCTATTAACGAATCGTATCTACTCCGATCCCGAAGCTGCGAGATTTCCCTTATACCGAAAACGCATCTTAAATATCATGGCTGCCATCGCTTCAGAGATGTGATTTCTCTAATCTCTTCTCTATCGGCTATAATATGGCGTTATATAAGCGCACGCAATTATTTTGGATAGATTTCTGGCGTGTAACATTGCCCAAAAGAGCGGTCAAGGAATGACCGCAAAATTATAAAACTGACCGCTTGACGGTCTATTGGATCTATGGAGAAATGTATGAAACTAGCATCTGTATCCCGCAGTGCAGCCCTTTTGGTTGCTCTAATCACCCTTACGGTCGTCGCAATTGCCGAGACCACTATTCCAACTCCGAAGCTTGAATGGAGCGGATATGTTCAAGGAAGATTTACCGATGTTATCGGTAAAATGCAGGCACCCCCGACCCCGGCTGATACCAACTTTGATGTCAAACGCGCTTATTTGAACCTGCGCGCAACAGTTGGCGATCACTTTGGGGCAACCATTCTCGTCACAGGACAGCCGAAAACCATGGTAGTAGAAGCCTTTGTTGATTACATCGACAATCCTTATCAAGCTCGCCTAGGACTCTCGCGCATTACCTATGGCTACGAAACAGGTCTTTCCTCAACCAAACTTATCACCCTAGAACGCTCCAAGGCAATCAGCGATCTCGTTTACACGCCATTCCTTTATGATCGCGGCGCATTTGTTTATTATAAACCGGCAGTTGGATTCAATCTGGCTCTTGCCATCGTCAACGGCAATCCTCCCGATGTCTCAACTGACCCTAACGAAGCGAAAAATCTCGATGGCCGATTTGGTTATCGCAGCAAGGGATTTGACATTGGCGTATCGGCTTATACAGGGAAGTTGGCCTATAACACAAAGGGAGAGAAGCTTGACATACCGTTATCGGCGGATCGATTTGGTTTCGATGTCGAATATATAAATGGCCCGATTGTTTTGCTCTCAGAGTTAATCTATGGAGAAGACAGTCAATTGGATGGACCGACCATCAAGCGTCAAGGCGGTTATGTCACAGTGGGATATCGCCTTCCAAAATCTAAATTCATGCCTTATCTACGCTATGACTGGTACGATCGCGATTTAGATAACAATATTTCAGCCGATGATTTCTCCCGCGTAACGATGGGTGTTAACTGCTACGTTAATACATTTACTCGACTTACGTTGGAATATGAAGCGATCAACGATGAAGTAGAATTCGAGCAAGACGGCCGCCTTACCGCCCAAGCTCAAGTAAACTTCTAAGGCTCGATCTTCAAGCCTCACCCGCTTTGCGGGTGAGGCTTGTTTGTTTGAAGCAATCTCAAAGTGGGACTTCGCCCCCTTCGTCTCTCAGAGACGTCATTCCGAGCTTGTCGAGGAATCTTCCTGGAAGCCTAGCGGTTAAAACCGCCAAGTAAGTATTAAGTTGAACCTAAGACTGACTGCTCTTCGATACGGCACGCACGCCTACTCAGAGTTAGAAAGTTATTTTAAAAGAAAGAGACTTTGGAGCCAGCAAGACGTCTGAGCTACAAGGAGATAGTCTATGAACAAGACGATTGAATTCGAAATACTTCGAAGTGCGCCTTGTGGCGTGGTATTGACGGGTGGAAAATGCGCTGAAAAGGTGGAACTCATTCGGCAATGGAAAGGCGAGTTCTGCAAATCGAAATTGATCAACAGAGGAGCCACCCCTGCTCGGATTAATCGGGTCGTGCTCTTCCAAATTGCCCACAACCTCCCAGGAGCAACTTGTCTTTACGGCGAAGGCTTCCAGATGCTTTCACAAACTGGCGGGACGCTAGAAAAACCAGCGGATATCGGCACTCATACCGACCGCGACCACATTCGCCTTCCAGCGCCTGCGAATATAACTGTTGTCTATGGATTGCTCACCCTTTCTCCTCCAAATGCCGACCACATCCTGATGGCCTTCACTTCCTGCCGCCGATTTTCAGGGGCATTTCATATTCTTAAAGGCTCTATTGAAGTTGTTATCGATACCGAAGACCTTGTCCTTGAACCCGGAGAATGCTGGCAACTTGAAGAGTTTATGTTCAAAGCCGGAACGGATAAGAATGCCCTGCTCACTGAATTAGCCGACCGCATCGCTGTTTACCATCCGCCACTACGGTCTGAAGCTGTTCCAACCGGTTGGTGTTCGTGGTATTGCTTTGGACCCGAAGTAACGTCCGAACAAGTTATCGATAACTGTGATTTCATTTCGTCCCAATTACCTGCGCTCAAATATGTGCAAATCGATGACGGCTATCAACCGGCAATGGGCGATTGGTTGGAAACGGGTCCGGCATTCGGAGGAGGTGTGCAGACTGTCCTCAAGCATATTCGAGAACATGGATGTGAACCCGCCATCTGGGTCGCTCCTTTTATTGCAGAAGAAAGTTCATGCGTCTTTCAGAATCACCCTGATTGGTTTTTTAAAGATAGTAACGGCAAACCGCTTCGTTCCGATTTAGTGACATACGGAGGTTGGCGGCGAGGTCCCTGGTATTCGCTTGATGGATCTCACCCTGAAGTTCAAAAGCACCTTGAGAGCACCTTCCGTACGATGCGCGAGATATGGGGCTGCACCTATTTTAAGCTCGATGCTCAAGTTTGGGGAGCCTTACATTGCGGTAAGTTTTTCGATCCAAAATCCACTCGCGTTCAAGCCTATCGCCAGGGAATGGAGGCCATTTTGCGCGGTACTGGAGACAGCTTTATCCTTGGATGCAATCATCCGCTGTGGCCTTCATTTGGGCTTTATCACGGAGCGCGAACCTCCAATGATATTTACCGCGATTGGTATTGGGTTTCCCATGTAGCGAAAGAAACTTTTCATCGCAACTGGCAGAATGGTCAGTTCTGGTGGAATGATCCTGATTGCTTCCTCCTAACCGGTGACCTTCCGGATAATGAGTTCCAATTCCACTTAACAGCTACCTACGCATCTGGAGGAATGCTGCTCTCGGGTGATGATCTTACCAAACTCACTCCTAAACAACTTGGAACACTTCGCAAGCTAATTCCACCCACCGGCATCAGCGCACAATTTACGGACGATACCTTCCGGATTGGCTTTATACCTCTTCCCGATAAGCTCATGATATGCCTCTTCAACTGGAGTGAAGAGCCGCAATCGCTCTCTGTCTGCTTGCCATATCCTTGCAGAATTACAGACTTTTGGACAGATGAGTGGACTGGCTATCATGAGGAAGAGTGCAAAGTCGAAAACATGCCCCCGCATTCGGCAATGCTATTAACCTGCGTTCGAGATTAAGAAAAGCAAAGCTTTTGTTATCCGCACAAATCAATCCTTGAGTAACATCCCTATTTTTCTCTTCACCCTTTGCAACGCATTATCAACTGACTTTGCATGGCAATGAAGCTCCTGACTGATTTCAAGATAAGACATGCCTTCCAAATAGCTTAATAGCACATGTGATTCCAGATCACTCAATGCATGCTTAACAGCTTCGTGAAGATTTGGTGGGAGCTTGCGGCCAATCAGGGAGTTCTCCGGGTTTGAACCGGCCAGATCCGGAAGCACATCTAGGAGCGAACTGTCGTTTCCCTCGCCAAGCAGTGATGCATTAAGAGAAACATAAGTGTTTAGGGGGATGTGTTTTTGGCGAGTAGCTGCATTAACTGCCGTAATAATCTGTCGAGTCACACACAACTCGGCGAAAGGACGAAACTTAGAAAGGCGCTCGCAGCGGAAATCTCTTATTGCCTTATATAGCCCAATCATCCCTTCTTGAATTACATCATCATGATCTGCGCCAATTAAGTAGTAAGTGCGTGCCTTGTTTACCACCAGAAACCGATAACGGGTCATTAAATACTCGGCAGCCCGCTGGCTGCCGTGGTTAGCAAAGCGAACAACTTCTTCATCCTGAAAACGGGCAAAGCAGATAGTTTCATCCTGTCGACAGCTTAACCCCATTCTTTTTTCTCCATCTGGTGGTCCTGGCGGATTACTTTATGCAATCTTGAGCAAAATCGCGCCCATATAACCGTGCGTGCTAGATTTAGTTTAAAGGAAAGTGTATCTACCTGTCAATAGTCCCTAAGTTCTTTATAACGCATTTTTCTGAAAAATGTTACAGTCATGCAGGAATTTTCTGTTTTATATAGAATATGCTTCTCTTATGATGCCATTTGGTAGTGATATAGCCGAGATACTTATCTCAGAGAAAGATTTACAGAAGCGAGTCAGACAACTTGGCCGGCAAATTTCAAAGGATTATGCGGAGATGAATCCCTATTTGATCTCAGTGCTTAAAGGCGGCCTCTATTTTTTGGCAGATCTGACCCGAACCCTTACTATCCCCCACTCGATAGATTTCCTCGCCATTTCAAGCTATGGACCCTCTTCGAAAAGCGGTGAAGTGCGAATCACCAAAGACCTGGATGAGAGTATCGCCGGCAGGCATGTGTTGATTGTCGAGGACATAGTCGATACAGGGCTAACGCTAAGTTATATCTCCCGCAACTTGGAACGCCGTTCCCCAGCTAGTCTGACTATTTGTACATTTTTGGATCGCCCTTATCGGCGTATTGCCGATGTGCCCATTAAGTACAAGGGGTTCGATGTGCCCGATAAGTATCTTGTGGGTTATGGGCTGGATTGGCGCCAGAAGTTTAGGAACCTTCCCTATCTGGGCATTCTGAAATCCGACAAGATCGAGGAAGTGTAGTAGTAGCTATTCTTTTTCCTGCAGACCTTCTGCAATCTGGTCCAGCAGTTTATAAGCCCCTTCCTTGTCATCCGGCTTCAAAATGCCTTCGATTATTGCATCGGTGAGAGCGTCCTTAAAGTATCCTACCTTGGGACCTTCTATAAGGTGAAGATGCTCCATAATCTCTTCACCTGAAAGGGGGCTGACCGCTTTTGTGACATCGAAATCCGCCCTGACTTTAGCGACTCGTTCTTCCAGCGATTCAAAATCAGGACCTCCTAAATCTTCCCTACGGGCTTTCGCGTCGGCTTTGCAGAGATCGAGCATAGGTTCAAACAGATCGCCCACATCACGCACCAGTCGGCGCATCGCGGCATTATTCCATGAGGGATCGTATCCGCCAACCCTCATGTGGAGCCGTACCATATCAGCTATCTCCGCAATTTGAGAATTCGGGAATTTCAACCGCTGAAGTACCTCACGAGTGATATCGGCGCCAATGACCTCGTGGTTGTAAAAATGAACTCGCTCATTCGCATCTTGGCTATAGGTGAGGGGTTTGCCTACATCATGAAAGAGAAGCGCGATGCGAGTTTCCGTGCTTGTATTCGGATTTAATACATCCAGCGCAGCCATGGTATGATCCCATACGTCGTAAATGTGATAGTCATTCTGAGCCATCCCACGCATCGCCGTCAATTCAGGGGCGAATTGCTGAAGCAGCCCAGTCTCGAACAGCATAGCTATTCCTTTGGTGCAATTGGGCAAGGCCATTATTTTAATGAATTCATCTCGAATGCGCTCTTCGCTGATTATCTCCAACCGAGACGCCGTTTCTTTGATCGCTTCATAGCATTCGGGAACTATAATAAAATTAAGTTTGACGGCAAAACGGATGGCTCGAAGCATCCTTAAAGGATCGTCCGAGAAAGTTGCTATCGGATCGAGGGGTGTGCGGAGCACTCCCTTCGATAGGTCAAGTATTCCCACCTGAAGCGGATCGATAAGTTCGTTGGTGTGCAAATTCCGCATGAGGGTATTTATTGTGAAGTCACGCCTTCGAGCATCATCGGCAAGTGTGGCGGGGACAACATCAGGATGGCGGCTTTCACTTTGATAGCTTTCTCTGCGAGCGGTGACCAGTTCGACTGGTACCCCGTCGATGCTAACCATCGCCGTTCCAAACCGAGGATACACTACTGGTGTATGATCACAAATTCGTTGGCGGTAAAGAAAATGAGCCAACTCCAGCGCATCTCCTTCGAGAACGATATCGAGGTCTTCCGGAACGGGTAACTTAAGCAGTTGGTCTCGCACATACCCGCCAACGAGGAATAACCGGCTCTCATATTCCGAACCGATAGTCGCCTGTCGCAGCAAATCTAACGTAGTTTCAGTTGCGCTCCTCATGCCGGGGATTATATCCGATTTGGGAGTATATATCACTCAGGGAAGCGGAAAGGAAGCTCAATAGACAAACTTAGCTCCATCGGGCGGGGATTTTTTGAATAACTTTTCGCTAGGAGTAGCATCGAAATCGAAGTCAACATCGAAATTTCCGCGGAACTTCAGGCTTAATGAATTATAGGTATAGCTGACCACCATATTCTTAGGCAAACCGGTTTTTTCATCCATACTGAATTCATATCGCTCGAGTGGCTTGTCGGTATCGGCATCCAGCTTTGAAGTGGGTGAAAGCTTGGCTCGCAGTTTAATATACTTCTTGCCGTCAATCTCTTCCTTCCCATCATTTTCAAGCTGCATCCCCCGAAACCAATGCCAATCACCGCGAAGCCCCCTTAGGACAAAACCAATATCGCCGGGAAGCATAGCTTGCAACTGAGAGAGAAACTCCTCACGATCTTTGGAAGCATCTACTTGGGAAAGTTCATTCGATGCCTCTCGATAGTACCAAAGCGTTAAACCGTCTGAAACAATCTCCCTGCGCACCCGCTTTTCGCCAAAAAGCTCAGTCAAGTCGGCATGAATCTTGTTTGGAGCTTGGAATGCTAAGAATAGGGAATAAATTAAAGGCTCAGAACCCTCTGTTGAGTATTGATATGAACCTTTGAGGTCGAGAGTAACCGTATTGGTTGCCCGACAAGCAGTCTGCATCCGGTTTACAGTACGCTCAACCCATTCACGATAAGCTTCTGCCTTTTGCTTTAACTCCAGTTCTTCCTTAGGTTGCTTCTTTTGCTCATCATGTGAAACTGCAGGGATTTCAGGCTTATCGACAACCTGATCTTTAGCGTACACATAAGTCGCCTGTAAAGCTAACACCGCTATTAATATCCAACACTTAGGCAGATGCATTCTTTCTCCTAACTCCTTAGACGGTATTCCATATCGTAATGTTCGTCATAATAGATAGAATGAAGCAAGGACGTATTGTTATACCGCAGTCTGAGTTTGATATTGGCCTCTGCGTGTTGAGTGGACAGACGTTTCGATGGGAGCAGGTCGGAAACTCATGGGTTGGAATGACAGGTCGTGATATAGTACGCCTCGAACGTTTCGACGATGAAGTTGCCTATGAAACAACTGGCGATTTCGAGGCTATTCATTCCTTTTTTCGCTTCGATGCCAACCTTGAGACTATCCGAAGTATGATTTTGGAAGAAGATCCAAGTTTGGAAAGCAGGATGAAACGGTTTAGCGGTCTGAGAGTGCTGCGCTGGCCTAATGCGGAAGAATGCCTCTTCAGCTTTGCCTGTACTTCAAATAACAATATCCCCCGCATCATAGGCATGATTAAGCGCCTGTGCGATCGTTATGGCGAAACAATAGTCCAATTGAATGGAATGTCATTCCACACCTTTCCGAGCGCAGAAACCATCCTTGAGACCCCAGAGGATGCCCTAAGAGGTATTGGCTTCGGTTATCGAGCACGGGTTATTAGGAACATTGCCTCAGAACTACTGAAGCGCGGGAATAAATGGCTAGAGAGCTTAAAGAAGTTGCCATATAAAGAGGCTCACGCGGAGTTGATCACTCTTCCTGGCGTTGGGCCAAAGATTGCGGATTGCGTCTGTCTATTCGGCCTCGACCATTTAGAAGCCGTCCCTATCGATACTCACTTATGGCAAGCTGTCAGCTCATGGCATCTTCCTGAGTTAAAAGGCAAATCCCTCACCGACCTACGCTACCGACAAGTCGGCGATTACATCCGCTCCCGTTTCGGCGACCGAGCAGGGTGGGCTCACCAATACCTCTTCTATGCCCATTTAAAAGGTGAATAAAAAAAGAAGGATTATCGAACGGAGACAGCTAATAGTAATAGGTGGAAAGCGAGAGACACGGATTTTCTATGTAGGGGCAGGGCTTGCCCTGCCCTCCAGAGGGCGTAGCAAGCTACGCCCCTACATCTGAGTAAGAAGGCTTCAGCAGGGCGTTTTGCTCTGTTACCGAAACATCGATTTGATTATGGATAAGAGGGTGAGTAATGAAAAGAATTATTTGCGTGATGATTATGCTTGGCTTGGCTGGGAACATCTTTATCTTCTCCGGCCATTCCAAAGCAACTGCAGGGTATGCGCAAACCGTTAATAAGGGCCAAAGTGCGAAACCTATCGATGATAAAAATCCACCACCGCCCGAAGACAAGA
>JBAXQP010000034.1 GCA_037131655.1 bacterium
TTTGGTATCCACCGCGCGATGGACTCATCAGGTGCAGTGCTCGGCCCCCTGCTTGCCTGGTGGTTTTTGTCAATTCATCACAATGATTTCCGAACGCTCTACTGGCTGGCAATTATCCCCGCGATTATCTCCGTTATTCTCCTGACAGGCATTCGAGAACCCGTTAGAACAGCAACTAAAAGGCAAACCGGCGCAGTAAAAGCGGCTTTACCCCCTTCTTTTATGCGCTATCTTTTCGTCATGACCCTATTTTCGCTAGGAAACAGCAGCGACCTATTTCTTTTGCTGCGGCTTAACCAGCTTGGATGGAATCCTGCCTCAGTCTTATTAGCCTATGCCGGATTTAATGCCGTCGCGGCTATAGGTTCCGTTCCCTTGGGCCACCTCTCCGATAAAATTGGACGAAAAACGGTGTTGTCCTTCGGGTTTTTCGTATTCGCGCTCGTTTATTTCGGCTTCGCCCTGGCAACACCCGAAATGAAGTGGCTTCCGATAGTCTTGCTGATCGGTTATGGCTTGTATTATGCCTTTACCGATGGGGTTGGCCGAGCCTATGCGGCTGATTTGGCGGGCGATTCATGGCGCGGATCGGGGCTTGGTGTCTACCACACCTGTATCGGTCTGGCAATCCTTCCCGCAAGCTTGATGGCAGGTTATTTAATCGATAAGAACCAACTAAGCGCGCCATTTTTCATCGGTTCCTTCGCCGCAATAATAGCGATTCTAGGCTTATGGTTGGTTGTGCCAAAGAAGGTGAGTTATCAATGAAAGAAAACCCAGCCAAATTACATCTTGGGATCCGAATGCTGTTGGGGTTAGCGGCAGGGTCGCTTTTTGCAGGCATGCCTTCTAGCGTTTGGGATTTTATTTCTATGGTTATTGATGCCTGTAAGATTGCGCCCTATTTTATAGGAAGCCCGTTACGCCGGTGCGGTTCGGGGGTATCCTTATGATTGTAGTTGGCAGGCTCCTTTTGGGCAAGAGATAATGGCTCCAGCCAATCTTGGAAGAGGGAACTTCCAAGAAATCCGGCAACAAAGGGCATTAGCGTGGAACTGAGACAATTAATACTGGATAATCCTGAATCGTTTCTATTGCTGTTTTCGACATGGGCACTGGCGGCTCTATGGATAGTTATCGCCATCACAACCATGATCGAAGCCAAGTTAAATGTCGGTCAAGGCGGCATGGTGATATTTCTCGCCCTCGCCTTTGCTTCCGCTGCGACGATGCTCCCAAAGTATGATCTCACTGTCTTCCTCTTGATGATCCTTGTGTCTTTTATAGGGCCTCGTGCCAGCCAAAGCTGGAATCGCAGAGAGCATATGGTCATCGATGCCGAGGTGGCGCAAAAGAATGTGCAGATGCTCGTATTCGACCCCAATAATATCGGCGCTCGAATGAAGCTGGCTGAGACATGTTACGAAGCGGGGTTATTGCCATCTGCCGTCGAGCATTTAAGATTAGCTCTAAGCGTTTCAACACGCCAATTCAGCCCTGAGAAAACTTTGCTAAAAAAATGGGAACAGGAACTCGTTGCGACAGAAACACCAAGCGAGATCACATGCCCAAGTTGTCGAATACCCAACCACCCAATCGCGCTCAATTGCCGGCATTGCGGTGCGCCAATTTTGTATCTGTTAGTCGCGGGCTTCTGGCTTCCACCCGGCATGATGCTGCGCGTTCTGAAGGCATGGTCGGTGGTGCCGATAGTAGCGCTTGCCTCCGCCTTTGTCGCACTAGGGATGGCGCCGGCAATCGCGCTTCCACTTGAAATCGTTATTCTCACACTAGGGTTGCTAGCTTTCTGGAAGAGCCTGAAGTAATTTTATGCGGACGTTAGATCGTTATCTGCTAAAAGAATCGTTCGTCCCGTTTTGTATAGGCACATTTGCAGTAGTCATTATGCTGCTTGGTGGGATTCTATACGACAATGCGGGAACATTCTTTGGCCGAAATGTTCCGATTGTTGCCGTTGCCCAGCTTCTTCTTTATCGAATTCCTTACTTATTAGTCCTCACGCTTCCCGCCGGAACTGTTGTAGCGGTATCACTGGTAATCAGCCGTGCCTCACGCGATTCGGAAATAACCGTCATGCGCACATCCGGATTGCCGTTATGGCGCATCTTCATGCCCCTTTTTGTAGCGGCCTTAGGGGTATCGGTTGTTGATTTTGCCATTCAGGAACTTGTGATGCCGAACTCACAGGAAGCCTTTCAAAAGTTATTCTATCGAATGCAATATCTTCAACCTGAACCCAATATTCGCCCAAATATCATGTTCCAAATCGACAATTATGGCTTCAGTATCGGTGAGTCCAACCGACAGAAAGACCAAATTAACATGCAGGACATCACAATTTTACAAAAGACAGAAAGGGGCAGTTTGACACTCATCAAAGCTAAATCCGGTCTTTATGATGCGGGTAAATGGTCGCTAAACGATGTCTGGGTGCATCAAGTCGATTCCGAAGGCAACATCATGACCGCGCGGCCAAAAAAAGTTGTGCTCAATCTTCGCGCCGATTTCGGCCAGTTCTATACCCCGCCCTTTGCTGAAGCGCTGACAATGCATGACCTTGCAAAGCGCATCGCACAAAAGAAGCATCAACGCTTGGATACACAATCAGATGAAGTCAACTTCCATTCCAAAGTATCCGTCCCGATGGCCTGTTTCGTTTTGGCGCTTATTAGCCCCATTCTAGCTTTACTTTTCTCAAGAAGCGGAAGCTTTGTCGGCGTCCTTCTCTCGATTATATTAGTATTCGTCTATTGGAACACTTTATTGCTTTTCGTAAAAATCTTAGGAACCTACGGCCTCCTCCCCCCCGCCCTATCCGCCTGGTCACCAAACCTGTTATTCGGCGGCATAGGCCTCTACCTGCTAAAACGTGCGGATAGGTAGGAGGGAGAGTTGGTACATAGTATATTTTTAGAAATGTCCCCCTTTCAAAGGGGACGATAGGGGGTCTCCGGAACCCTTCGATATGGCCTAACGGCCTACTCAGGGAAGCGGATACTGGGTAGATGATGAGCTGAGAAATATGATAGATTGGCGAAAGACGGAAAGAACAAACGATATTGGGCGATTTGCGAGAGTGATGGCTGCTCTGGTCATTTGTCTATTTATTTTTGCGTCTTTTATATTTGCTAGTAAGGCAACGGCTCAAACCCCTCCATTATTCCCGCCACAGATTGAACCACCTGTCATTCCACAGCTAATCACGTCCACTTCTACCGAAATCTCTCCGCCAACCCGTCCGTCAGAGCGAGAGCTTATTATTGAAAATGCCGATGATTTCTTCTCTGAAGGCGATCAGCAACGAATTGAAGGGAATGTTTTACTTCGATGGACTGATTATCTGCTCAAAGCTGACAAAGTGCTCGGCAATAGTCGAACTCAACAATTCACTTTTACGGGAAATGTCGCTATCACAGGCGGTGGACAAACGACCACTGGGGATGAGATGTTCATCAACCTACGCTCACAGCAATGGCATTTCCTACGCGGCACTTCAGTCGTTACCCCAGCATTACTGAGAGGCAGCCTCTTATCCGAACTTTACATAAAAGGAGAACAGATCGAAGGAAGCCGCAATCGTGTAATCACACAAAGCGCCAACGCCACCACCTGCGGCAATCCAATTCCGGATTTCCAATTAGTCTCCAAATCAATCGATTTCTGGGCTGACCGCAGGCTTATCTTAAGACACACTGAATTAAAAATCAAAGATCGCACCCTATTAACCCTTCCGTATATCGTCGTCCCTCTACAAGGCGCCCGTTATCGAGGGATTTTGCCTGAAATCGGCCAATCAGTTTATGAAGGTTTTTATGCAAAATCTGCCTTCGGATATGTTCTTGCGCCTCGGTCTTATGGCAACTTGCGAGTAGATCTGATGGAGAAAAATGGATTTGGTCTCGGGTTTGATCACCAATATAAATTCGCAAACGTGAACGGAACAGCAAATGTATATTTTTTAGCTAACCAGATCAGTGGCGGGCAAGACCTGACTGCCTATTGGAGCAATTCGCAAAAGATAGGTAGCCTGCTGCTAGATTTCCGCACCGACTACCGGCAAAATATCTATAATCAATTCCCGACAAATACTTCTTGGAATAACACTATTAATTTAACGCTTCCACAGGGAGGCAATACCACCCGGCTTGTTGCTCGAACTTTTCAAAATACTTCCTCCAACTTCAACAGCGACAACAACACTGTTACCCTTACAGACACGCGCCGTTTCGGTCGTAACTTTCGCTGGAATATAGATTTAAGCTATCAAGATAGTTCCAGCGCATCCAGCTACTTTTCGACTAAGCGGCAGGAAGTTGATACCAGAGCTCTTTTTAGCTACAATCAGCGTGCTTTCGATGCAGATTTGAATGTAACCAAGTTTACACCAATCGGCAGCAGCACAGGGTTTTTTGCAGGATTAGAACGAACCCCTGAACTTACCCTTAAAAGTGATGCCCAACGACTTTTTGGCGAGCGTTTCGTTCGACAATGGCTGCCATTCAGCATCGGGATGGGTTTCGGCCAATTCTCAGAACCAAGCTCGGATGTGCAGACAGAGCGATATAATTTCGAATGGCAATCCTCAAGTTATAGCAACCGTGACCAAGGTTTTGGCCTTAGTTATAACACTAACTTCAAACAATCAGTCTACGGGGACGGCACTGCTCAATATCAGCTTCAAGGCGACTTTGAAAGTCGATACTATTGGACTAAAAAATCGGGACTATCCGTGCGTTATAACTATCTTCGGCCTTATGGCTTCACGCCTTTCTTTTTCGATCGTTCGGGATCTTATAATCTTTTATACGCCAGTTTAGATACGCAAATTATCAGAGGTCTCACGCTCCAAATTCAGTCCGGCTACGACTTACTTGCTGCTGATAATCAATCCGACCCATATCAGCTCACTTCGATTAATGCGGTTTGGCAGCCTGCAAAATGGTTCCGCGCTCGCGCTACCGCCAATTTTGATCCCAATACCGATCGTTTCACCAATGCCAACTTCGATCTAGCCTGGCTAGCGGGTGCAACTCGAGTTAATTTAGCTGCCCGATTCGACCCTCGAAGGGAAAAACTCTCTAGCGCCTATTTACGGGTAGATGCGCTCAAGTGGGGGCGGCTTCGTGTTCAAACGGCCCTGCGTTACGATGGTTTCCTTGATGCGTTCACTTCGCAGCAGTACATGTTCACCTATGACTTGCACTGCATTGAGCTCATCGGACGCTATATCGATAACCCCTTCGGCTTCCGCCGAGACCGCGATATTTCATTCTTCATTCGCGTTAAGGCTTTCCCGCTCTTCAATCGCTTTGGCTTCGGCCAACAAGGCGATGCCATCGGCTACGGCATGAGCGACCAGTTCTAAGTAATTGACTGAACATTTTTGATATTATAATGTAACCGGACTTGTTTGCAGTAGTATTTAAGGAGAGATCAGATGGAGGTGGCGAATTTGAGTTTGCAAACGGTGCAAAAACGATATGGCATCAGCGCAGATGATATGATCGAACTGTATAAAAAAATGTTGATCATAAGGCGCATCGAAGAATCGTGTCAGCTTGCTTATGACCGTGATAAGGTTGGCGGCTATATGCACCTTTTTGTCGGTCAAGAAGCGCTTGCAGTAGGATTTATCGCTGCTATTCGACCGGATGATTATGTTCTCGCTGGCTATCGCGATCACGCCTATGCGCTCACCCTCGGAATGACTCCCGAAAAGATGATGGCTGAATTGTTTGGGCGTGCCACTGGTTGCTCGAAGGGGAAAGGCGGCTCAATGCACATTTTCGATAAAGAGCACAATTTCCTGGGCGGTTACGGCATTGTAGCTGGCCACATCCCCATTGCAACTGGCGTTGCGTTTGCTTCAAAGTATCGAAAGTCTGACCAAGTCACCCTCTGCTTCTTCGGCGATGGTGCGATGAATGCCGGTGTCTTCCACGAATCAGCAAATATGGCCGGCCTTTGGAAATTGCCAGTTGTCTATGTTATCGAAAATAACTTATACGCATTAGGCACATCAGTTGAGCGAGCAACAGCGCAACCAGAACTCTATAAACGCGCCGATGCCTATGGGATGCCTGGCAAGCGAATAGATGCGATGGACGTTTTAAATGTTCGTAAAGAGGCGCAGGAAGCAGTTGATTACGTACGAGCAGGGAATGGGCCGATAATGATCGAAGCGATGACCTACCGTCTTGTTGGACACGGTGTTGCAGATAAACCGGCGCTGCAGTCTTATCGATCTCAAGATGAAGTCTCCGAATGGCGCACCCATGACCCGATCCCTGCCCTTGGGAAATTGCTGGTAGATGAAAATATTCTCGACAACGACAAGCTCAACGAACTGGACGTACAGGCGAAGCAGATTGCAAGTCAAGCCTATGAATTTGCCGATAAAAGCCCCGAACCGCCACTTAGCGAACTATTTACCGATGTTTATACCGACATGAAGCCGGAGGGTCACGAACGATGGCAGTAATGACTTACCGAGAAGCGCTCAATCTGGCGATGCGCGAGGAAATGGATCGAGATGAGAATGTGTTCCTCATCGGCGAAGATATTGGAATCTATCAGGGAACCTATCGTGTGACGGCGGGCCTTTATGAAAAATATGGCCCCAACCGAGTGTGGGATTCTCCTATTTCAGAACCGGGTGTGGTAGGACTGGCAACAGGTTCAGCGATGGTCGGTTTGCGCCCTGTTATCGAGATGATGACATTCAGTTTTGCAATTCTTGCCCTCGACCAGACAATGAACCATGCCGCCAAAATGCTTTCTATGTCAGGCGGACAGTTTAATGTGCCGATGGTAATTAGAGGGCCGGCAGGGGCTGGGCGTCAGCTTTCAGCGCAGCATACCCACAGCCTTGAATCATGGTTTGCCCACTGCCCTGGCTTGAAAGTCGTGATGCCTTTCACTCCAGCCGATGCCAAGGGCATGCTCAAAACAGCCATTCGAGATGATAATCCGGTTATTTTCATGGAACACGGCTGGCTTTATGGCGTGCGGGGAGAAGTGCCGGAGGATCCGGAGTTTTTGGTTCCGTTCGGGGTGGCCTCAATTCAAAAAGAGGGCAGTGATGTTACGATTATCGCCTATTCGCGCATGGTGATTGAGGCGATGAAAGCGGCTGAAAGGCTTGAAAACCAGGGAATTCATGCGGAAGTGATTGACCTTCGCTCAATTCTGCCACTTGATGATGAGGCGATTTATAGTTCAATTAAGAAGACCCATCGTGCGGTAGTGGTTCAGGAAGAATGGCGAAATGTGGGGTTTGCGGCGGAGATTTCAGCGCGAATTCAAGAGAACTGTTTCGATGAGTTGGATGCCCCGGTTGAGCGCGTGTGCGGCTTAAATGTACCCACGCCTTATGCTCGCAATCTCGATAAACTAGTATTCCCTGTCGAGCAGGACATTTTTAATGCGGCGATGAAGGTTTTGGCTTAAGGAGAGGTTCATGACGGAAGTAATAATGACAAAAATGGGCGATGCCATGGAAGAAGGCACGCTGCTTAAATGGCGTAAGGGGGAGAATGAATCTGTTCAGGAAGGTGAACCCATCGCCGATATTCAAACCGATA
Source organism: bacterium (assembly GCA_037131655.1). NCBI lineage: Bacteria > bacterium. Next base: position 7,605 of record JBAXQP010000034.1, read on the forward strand.
AGGCAAACGTTGAGTTAGTTGCGCCTGCGAGCGGTCTTCTGGTGAATCTCAAAGTAAAAGAAGGCGATACAGTCCCTGTTGGTGTAGTCATAGCCTATGTTGCCGTAGAAGGCGAATCCCTTACCTCACTCACCGAACAAGATAAACTTCAACCGAAAGGATTTGAATTCATTTCCAAAAGCGATTCTTCAACAGAACGCATAAAAGCTTCGCCCATTGCTCGGAAAATAGCTTCTGAAAAAGGGATTAATCTAGCGCAAGTTCAAGGTTCAGGCCCTGGAGGCCGTATTGTTGAACGCGACATAGAGCAATATATCAAAACCCACCAAGAACAAGTTCCCGCACTACCACCTCAAGGGATGCCTGCAGGGCTAGTTCCCGGTGAGCCTATTGAGTTAACTCGAACTCGGCGATTAATCGCTCAGCGAACGACAGTTTCTAAGCAGACTGTTCCTCACTTTCATGTCACTAGTAAAATCGATATGGAAGCACTGCTCGCTTTACGGGAAAAATTAAATTCAGGCGAGAATGCCCTGAAGCTATCTATCAACGATTTCATTATCAAAGCATGCGCTGTTGCAATCACCAAGTTCCCACAAGTCAACTCGGTGTATCTGAATGACAAACTTATACCTATTTTAAATGTAAATATTGGTGTGATGGTTGCCATACCCGACGGCCTGGTCGTACCGGTATTAAAAGAATGCGAGAAGAAATCACTCCGAACAATAGCTACCGAAGCAAAAGTATTATTCGATAAGGCTCGCGAAGGAACACTCAGTCTAAACGAGATGACCGGCAGCACTTTCGGTCTTTCTAACCTGGGGATGTTCGATGTGGATGAATTCTCAGCAATTATCTTTCCCCCAAACGCCGCCATTTTAGCCATTGCCACCGCCAAGAAAGTACCGGTTGTTCTGGAAGATGGCGCCATAACCGCCCGCACACGAATGAAAGTAACCCTTTCAGTCGATCACCGCGTTCTAGACGGTGTAATCGGCGCCCAGTTCCTCAAAGAAATCAAAACCCTCCTAGAAAATCCTGTTAGTTTAGTGGTGTAAATACGCGCACTACGTACTACGAGCTATTCCCAGCATTGTGGATAGCTCATCTTTAAAGACAGCGTAACAGAGAGGACAACCGGTAAGTTGGGTGGACTTTAATTGATCGACGGTAAGGCCGCAAGAGGGACACGAGTCGGGATTAGCTGAAGCATCGGCTAATAAGAGAGTAATCGTAGCTAAACCGAAAGGGGTGGCATGGTTATCGGCGCAAGGGGCGCATGACGGTTGCGGAGCATTCTCACCTACTCGAACACTCACACAGGCCAATGCGCCGCAACGCCAACACTTTAAAGGTTGAGGATCAGACTTTGACGCCATCACTTTGAGTAAGCTCGCGGAAAGCGGCGAGTATTCGACGCGAGATTGAACCGAACTTGCCGTCCGCAATAACCCTCCCATCCACTTTAGTCGAGCAGATGAGTTCAGCAGCAGTCCCGGTAAGAAAAACCTCATCCGCTGTATAAACATCAAATAGGGTCATCAAACGTTCTTCGACAGGAATGCTGAGTTTTTTGGCGAGTTTGATAACACTCGCTCGCGTGATGCCGCCAAGGATACCTGCGTAAATCGGCGGAGTCATCAACACACCATCTTTGATAACGAAAATATTATCTCCCGTCGCCTCGGCCACATAGCCATCGAGAGTGAGCATGAGTCCCTCGCCGGCGCCTTGCCGAGTGGCTTCAATCTTTGCCTGGATATTGCTCACATAGCGTCCAATCGTCTTTAGGCGAGGTTCAAGGCACTGGGGCGGAAAGACTCTGGTAGAAACCGTCACCATATCAAGCCCTGTCTCATACATCTCCTGAGGATAAAGGGACAAATTCGACACTGCAACCATCATATTGGCAGACCCACTAAGGTTTCGTGGGTCCAATCCCAACCCACTTCCGCGTGTAACATTCACACGAACGTATGCGGTTTCGTTGGTTGCATTGGCCGCTTTGACGGTATCTAAGATAGCCTGCTTGAAATCTCCTTGAGATAAGCTTACATCCAAGGCAAGCATCTGGGCTCCGGCATAAAGCCTATCCAAATGCTCGTCTACCTTGAAAACTCGACCGTTATAAACCCGAATTCCCTCAAATACTCCATCGCCATAAAGGTGGCCATGGTCAAATACGTTTACGCTTGCCTGCTCAAGAGGCATTATTTTTCCGTTGTAATAAACAGTTTGATTCACAGATTCAGCTCCCTCATTCATTTTATGATAGCACAGCAATATCACCGGAGGCAAACCCTAATAGACTTAATACCCTCCACATCATCAAGATTATTCACTCAGCTATGAGAGATTAAAATTTCTCTGTTCTCTAAAACTAGCCTATTTCAGTTCAAATTATAACTTCACTCACCCTTATCATGCCTGCCTATTTAGCTACGCTACAGGCTTATTTGTAACTAAAGTGGTATCATTTTAGGATATACATGGAGGTTGCTTATGACGCTGGAAGGCAAAAAGGGTGTAGTGTTTGGAGTAGCGAATCACCGAAGCATCGCTTGGGCTATCGCAAAGGCCGCAAATGATGCCGGTGCGGAGTTGGCAATTACCTACCAAAGTGAACGTTTAGTTGACAATGCAAAAAAGCTGGCGAATGAACTTAAAGGCAAACGTTCGTTCCAATGCGATCTCAATAACGATCAAGATATAACCTCAGTCCGTGAATATCTGGCCAAAGAATTTGGTAAAATCGATTTCATCGCTCACTGCGTCGCATATGCCCCAAAAGAGGATTTAGCAGGACGATTTGTTGATACCTCTCGAAACGGGTTCAAATTAGCAATGGAAACTTCCGTATACAGCTTCGTCGCAGCCGCAAAAGGGCTTGAGCCAATCCTAACCGACAATGCCAGTTTAATTACATTGACATATCTAGGCAGCGAACGGGTGATGAAGAATTATAACGTTATGGGCGTAGCCAAAGCTGCTCTCGAAGCGAGTATGCGCTATATGGCTTACGATCTCGGCCCTAAAGGTATTCGAGTTAATGCTCTCTCACCCGGCCCAATCAATACCTTAGCTGCACGTGGTGTCTCCGGCTTCACCAAGATACTAAGTACTGTCGAAGAGCACGCTCCTCTTAAAAGAAACGTCGAGCAAGAGGATATTGGAAATACCGCCGTCTTCTTCTTCAGCGACGCCGCACGAAACATCTCAGGAGAAGTCCTCTACATCGATGCCGGTTATAAAATTGTTGGCGTATAGCTATAATTCATATCCCCTCTCTTTTGATCAATGAGAGGAAGGCTTTGAACTCACTTACCTAATGAGTACTGGCATATTTACCGATAATCTACTAAAATAGATAGTGTAGCTTGGACTGATTTTTTGCTCTCAGCGGACATAAATATGATAGCGATTGAAATTGTGTTTCGTCTAAGCTTAGTGAATCGGAAGGACTGTGTGAATAATGTTTCGTAAAGCGCTGCTTCTTTTCTTGGTTGGGGTTGTACTTACCTCACCCAACTACGGGTTGACACTAAAAGAATATCTCATCGCTCGAGCACAACATCGCGTAACCGGCGCGGTCACTCTTGATGCGCCTGAAACTGTCACCACCGATCGCACCTTCGAGATTTGCGCCACGGTTAAAGGTTCCGCATCTGGCGGCCTTGGCAACATTACAGTCATGCTCGAAATGGCTGATGGCCGCAGTCTTATTGCTCAAACATCGAACGTTCCCGATTGGATGGACACCGGTTTAGTCAAAGCTAGATGTTTGATTTATGTCCAGCGCAAAAACGAATTAGAATCCCCAAATTACCTCATGCTCATGGCTATTCCCGATCAGCAGGTTGCTGCATGGGAAAAAACTCATCAGCTAAAGCCCTCTGTTGCTATTAAGAATTCACAAAAGAACAACTCAAAACCTCGCTATACTAATGTACGAGCCGATTCGGAATTAGCCAGTCGAGGTTATACGAGTTGGAATGTCTCCCAAAAGGAAGCCTATCCACTTTATTCCCAATTCATTTCCAAGGTGAATTCTCGCCTCTCAAAAGATGAGGTTGACAAAATCACCAAGAGTATTTTGCAATTTAGCGTGCAATATGGCGTTGATGCCCGCTTAATCGTTGCCATGGTTATCGCAGAATCTCGATTCAATCCGAAAGCCACTTCACGCGCCGGAGCTATGGGATTGGGACAGTTAATGCCGGGCACCGCGAGAGGATTGGGAGTAAGCAATCCTTACGACTCAGAGCAAAATCTTGAAGGCGCGATACGGCTTCTTAGCGGCCATATGCAAAGCTACGGCGGTTCTCCACAGTGCATGAGTTGGAAGCAGATTCAACTAGCGATGGCAGCCTATAATGCAGGTGCCAAAGCCGTTGCAAAGTATGGCGGCGTTCCCCCCTACCAAGAAACACAAAACTACACCCGCAGAGTTATTTCGATCTATAAGAAACTATGTGGAATAAATGATTAGATGGCAAATAAGCCATAAAACCATCCACAGTGTTGGCAATTCTTGCTTCTGAATTTCGTAAGATAAGAATAGTTGAAGACTATTCTTTATTGGAAATTCCACGGAGGCAGCATGAAAATCGGAATTATCTCAGACTCGCACGATCATCTTACATATGTCAAACAAGCGGTTGATATCATGAATGAACGCATGATCGACAGTGTGCTTCATGCCGGTGACTATGTTGCGCCATTCGTGATTAATGAATTCGCTCGGTTAAAAGCTCCCCTACACGGAATCTATGGCAACAATGATGGTGAGCGTGTTGGACTGAGTATAAAGTTCAAGCAGATTGGCAGCATTCAGGTACAACCGCTATTCATAGAACTAGCCGGAAAACAAATCGCGATGGTTCACGAGCCTGAACTGGTTGCCTCACTAGCCTCTAGTGGGCGATATAACCTTATTATCTACGGACATACTCATCAATTGGAGACAACAAAAGGCAACCCGCTTATTATTAACCCTGGAGAGCTTTGTGGCTGGCTGACGGGTAAAGCCACTTGCGTTATTTTGGACCTCGATACTATGGAACCGGAAGTCATTACGCTTTGAAATATCTCTTTTTATTAGCCCTGTTAACTCTTCATCTAGGAGCCATTGCTTTCTTCCCTGTCGGTTTTTATGATGCTTGTCTGCCATCAAGTCCCGACGTTGAACAAAGATTGGCGCGTTTCGCCGATGCCGGTTACAACTGTGTGCTTAACTACGCTCTTTTTGTAGAGGGGCCTGAAGCGGCTCGTCACTATCTCGATCTTGCCAACAAGTATAACTTGATGGCAATTGCCTCCGTTAAAGATTTCTATTTTGGGTCTAAAGACTTCCCAAGTTGCATGAGCAATCCGGCACAACCTCAAGTTGGATTAGTGAAGGCTATTCTCGCGCTTCGCGATCACCCGGCATTGCTTGCCTGGTATGTCAATGATGAAACCCCCTCAACTCGACTTGCCGAGCTCACATCCAATTACCAACTAATCAAAAGTTTAGATCCTAATCACCCCTGCTATAGTGTGATTATGCGGGATCAAGGAATCGAGAGATATCGGCTAACCTGTGACATCATTGGTACTGACCCCTATCCAATTCCCGGTCAACCGCTTTCAATGGTCACTGATTGGACCCTTGCTGCAACATCAACAGGGCTACCGGCATGGCAAGTGATTCAGGCATTTGACACATCGATTATTAAAGACCGCAAAGGCCGCCTGCCTAACGCTGCTGAAGTAAAGTGCATGGCTTATCTCGCAGTAGCATCAGGAGCCAAAGGCATCATGTTCTGGTCCTATCACCGGTTAATGCAAGCCAACGGCGGGCCTCAACTCTGGGAAGCCATTAAAACGCTGCCATCTGAATTAAAACATCCTGCCATTGAAAATGGGAAAGTCCAATCGATCAGTGTCGATAGCGGTGGAGCGCGCATCGGGGTGCGCCTATTTGAATACAGCGGGTATCGCTATCTCTTAGTCGCAAATCCAAACAAAACTTCGGTTTTACTGCGCATCCGCCTAAAGACAACCTCCGTCCAAGCGCCTGCAAATCTCATTCCTCCAACAAATAAAGACGGCTGGCTAAGAATAAACCTCCGCCCCTACGATGCTGGAATTATTCGTTACAAGTAAGAAGCACATCTAGGTCAGCTAACAGCCCATGCCAAGTAGAACCAAGCGAATTAAAAGGCAAGTTAGGTTCGGCGCTCGGTAACTAAATCGGCGATGGCTAATAGCGGTTGTGCGGCAGCGCCGAATGGTACAAGCGCTTCTTTTGCCCTTATCACAAGTTCATTTGCGACTTGAATTGACTTATCAAGACCATAAAGAGCGGGGTAGGTTGACTTGCCTCGCTCAACATCCGAACCAGTGGCTTTACCAAGTTCGGAGGCATCTCCGGTTACGTTTAGAATATCATCAGTTACTTGGAAGGCAACTCCGATGCTCGAGCCGTATAGTTCCAATCGGCTTATTTGCTCCTCATCGGCTCCACTTAAAATCGCGCCTGATACGACTGCTGCCTGGATAAGCGCAGCGGTTTTTCGGGAGTGAATATAATCAACACGCTCGGCTTCGGGAGCTTGGCCTTCAGAAAGAATGTCCATCACCTGACCCGCTACCATCCCATCAGTACCCGAAGCTTCCGCGACTATTTTCAGTACACGAACCACTCGGTCAGCGGGGGCAAACTCGACATTCCTGCCGATAAGGTCAAAAGCTTGCGCAAAAAGGGCATCACCGGCAAG
>JBAXQP010000035.1 GCA_037131655.1 bacterium
TAACCGTTGCCCCATTCACCAAAGAGATGAGATGGGTCATCGCCGAATCGACTTGGATTACAAGAGCGTCCCGTGCAGATTGATCCTTCGTTCCATTTGCGCCGCTGATAGTAATTTGCTTTACTTCCTGCATCAGCTTGGTAACTTCATTCAACGTGCTTTCACTCGTGTTGAGCGTATCTTTGGCGGCGCCAATATTGCGCTGGTATTGCTTGTTTTTCGCAATAGATGAGCGCATGCTGATCAAATTGGCATAGCCTAAAGGATCATCCGAAGGCGATTTTATGCGTTTGCCGCTTGAGACCTGCTCCTGCAGAGTCGTCATTTGTTCACTGGCTCGGCTTATGTATTGCTGCAAGTTATGCATTTGTTGATTGCTGCTAACGCGCATCTAAACTCACTCCATTATCGGCCTAATTGCTCAATTAGGGTTTGAATAACCTGATCGCACACGCTGATATAGTGCGAAGCAGCTTGATAGCTGCGTTGGTAGCGCATCATATTCATCATCTCTTCATCAAGAGAAACGCCGCTTTGAGACTGCTGCAAATTGTCCAATTGTTGTACAACCGCTTGCTGAGTTTCTAAAGCGGATGCGTTATAACTTTTATCCTGGCCAATCTGCGAAAGCTGATTACCGTAAAAATCGCCAATCGTCGAGTTTCGAAGTAAAACTTCTTTCTTTTCCCGTAAACGGGAAATACTTAAAGCTTGACTACCATCCCCTGGGGTTCCTTGGATGCCGGTCGCAATATTATTCACATCATTAAGCACAGGGATGCTCACATACATATTGCTTGCGCCCGTTCCGCTGAAAAAGAGGACATTCGTAGTGTTATTAGCCGTAATTCCGACCTGATGGAGGGTATTTACATTAGTGATAAGAGACGTGGCGATTGTGCTCAAATTGGTTCGATACGAGCGTAAAAATTGTAGTGATTGGGTCAACCCCGCAAGCGTTCCTCCCGTCAAGTTAACGGTTCCGGATGCATCTGTTAATCTCAAATTAGTAACGTCTAGCCCATTCGGTAAGGAAGATGAGGCAGCTCCTTTGACTAACTGGACATTACCCGCATAAATAGTGACTGTTCCATCGCTTTTATTCTGGACATCAACGTTCACTATCTTGGATAGGTCTTGAAGAAGCAGATCGCGTTTATCCATCAAGTCGTTAGCCGTTTGGCCTGAAGCAGTTGCGAAACTGATTTTCTCGTTCAAATCAGCAATCTGACTTGCTATACTCGTTACCTCATCAATCTTGGACTGAATTTGAGTGCTGAGGCTGGTATCAATCTGGCTTAACTGGCTATCCATTGTTCGGAATGTTAAAGCTACTGCTTTAGCGGCATCTCTAACTGCTGTGCGCGTAGCTCCACTTTCCGGGTTATTGGCTAGATCTTGAAAGGCATTAAAGAAATCGTTAAGCTGAGAGGACATTCCGGTAGTTTCCGTTTCAGAAAAGACGCTCTCAACTTGTTGAAGGCTTAAATCAATTGATTCTAATCGACTATTCTCCGATGAGGCTGTCCTGTAACGCTCTTGGATAAATACATCTCGAATACGGTCGATGCTTTCGATGGTAACTCCCGTTCCTAGTTGGAAGTTATTACTATTACTCACGCTCTCAGGCATACTGGCGGCAAGGTTGACTTGTTGGCGCGAGTAGCCTTTTGTGTTGACGTTCGTAATATTCTGCCCTGTTACATCCAGAGCATACTGAAACGCCTGTAGTGCAGTCGATCCTATTGTTAATCCAGCAAATGGGTTTGGCATAATTTATTCGTACTACGCAATATGTCTCTAAGCTACTTCATTAACCCATAGGGCGGGGGCGTTGCCTCGACCGTAGGCTGTCTGTTCCTGGGCTGCTTTGGCAATAAGTGAGAGCGTGCCCTCGACGTAGACTAATTCGTTTTCAATTAAAACTCGATTTCTTTCGAGCATGAGGCGGATTGCTTCGGCTAAACGTCCCGCTCGGAGGGAAATATGAGTGACCGCTCTTGCTTCGTTAGCGGGTAATCTGCTGCTGATTTCCTTCAGGTTGACTTCAACTTCCAGTTCCTGCGCCAGCGAATTGAAGAGTTCACTTCTTCGAGCATCAAGCGCCTGTGCTGTTTCGAGTGATTGTTCGATGTGAGGGCGAAGCGCTTCCACCTGTGTCACATCGCGATGGGCTAGCGCCTTAGATTGCCTGTCGAGCAGGGCATATAAGCGCTGGCCGGATGCTATCCACTCTTGCATAACGATAAGGAGTTGCTGTGTATTCATGATCTATTTCACACCTTCTTGTCTGTATCGGACGCGGGCAATATCACCGCATCAACCGATTTCTCAAGCGTTTTATAAAGCACATCTCCAAGTCCAAACTTGTTGGTCTTACTCATATTATTGGCAAAAACCTCATCCATCATCTCAGTGTAGAGGCGAGATTCTGAAGTTTTACTTTTAATTCCTTGCCCTACGGTCTTTCGCATGGCTTTCCAGATGCTTTGCAGGAAGAAGGCTTCAAAGTCCTGAGTGGCCTTTTTCAGTTTCTGCTTTTCCGCAACCTTATCCGGCGATTGTGCGACCTCTTGAGTTGGTTGAAGAGAGATTTCCATTATTGAAGCTCCAACTCGGCTTCGAGAGCGCCTTGGGACTTGAGCGCCTGCAAGATTGAAATGAGATCCTGCGGGGTGACCCCAAGCGCTTGAAGGCCTTTGACTAACTGATCAATGGTTGCCGATTCCCCGCCAAAGATACTGATTGTCGCTTTTTCTTCAGTCGCTTTGACTTCCGAGGTCGTAGCGACAACAGTTTCACCTTTAGGTGAAAGAGGCGAGGGCTGTGAAATGACAGGGTCAGTCCGTACTTCGACTTTAATTCCACCCTGAGCGATAATGACGGGTTTGATCTTGACGTTGCCGCCAACGACCACCACACCTGTGCGCTCGTTCACAACAATACGGGCGACCTGATCGGTATGAACGGTAAGAGTGTGAATGTCGGAAATAACCGATACGGCATTCATTTCTCCGGGGATATTCAATCGAATGGTGCCTGCATCGATCGCCTTCGCGTTGAGACCGGGATATTTATCGCGAACGGCTTCAGCAACTCGATTAGCGGTTGTAAAATCGGGACGGCGAAGTTCAATGGTGATTTCGCCATTTTCAACGTATTGCATCGGCACTTCTTTTTCGACTGATGCGCCATCAGGAATGCGGCCGACAGTTGTATGGTTCTTTTGAACGCCAGCCCCCTGGCTTCCAAAGCTAAACCCACCGATGCTGAGCGCTCCCTGCGCAACAGCATAAACCTTTCCATTTGCGCCCATTAAAGCGGTTTGAATGAGAGTTCCGCCTTGAAGTGATTTTGCATCACCCAGGCTGGAAACGCTTACGTCAATTCTGTTTCCAGGTCGAGCAAAAGGCGGTAAATCAGCCGTCACAAGCACCGCTGCCACATTTTTGACCTTAAGAGTAGCCGCGTCGACGGTTATGCCGTATCGCTGGAGCATATTCGCAATCGAACTGGCAGTAAACACAGCGCTTTTCGAGTCGCCGGAGCCGTCCAATCCGATTACCAAACCATAACCGGTAAGCTGGTTGCTTCGTACGCCGCCGATGGTAGCAATGTCCTTTATACGGACACCCGATAGGTCACTAGCGGACAGAGCGAATGCTTCACAGACTGCAATCAAAAGCATTATAACGGTTAAATATCTTCTCATTCGCGCACTCTTCCTTTAGGAGTTCTAGAACAGCCAGTTGAAAATCTTAGTGATGATGCCTTCACGCTGCTTGTTGCCGAGCGGCCCCTTGCCATCGTATTTAATTTGAGCGTCAGCCACTAGCGATGACAAAACTGTATCGCGTGGTGTCACATCTTCTGGTCGGACAACCCCGCTAAGGATCAGCTTTCGCTGCTCTTTATTGATGGTCACCATACGCGTGCCCTCGATAACTAGGTTGCCGTTAGGAAGCACTTCCTTCACAGTAACGGCAATTCGAGCTTGAAGGGAATCGCTTCGAGTTGTAGAGCCGCTGGCATCCATACCGGATTGACCGGAAATCGATAAATCCGGTAACCAACTCAAAATAGGTCCGATTCCTTTTGGAGTTGATGCTGATTCGGATTTGTTGGCCTTCGTAGCTGCATTTGCCGATGCCACCGCGCTCTCTGAGACGATAATGTTAAGGATATCGCCTACTTGGCGAGCCTTATGGTCGATAAACAAGCTGCTAACAGCATCTGTCCATAGCGATTCGGCAAGCATAGGTCCTGCCGTTATAAACAATAGAAACAAAGCCAGATATTGCTTCTTCATTTTAATTTCCTCTATTCTTTGAGTTGAGCCGTACGTTCGCTGGTGATGACGGCTTTGACGATCTTTTTCGTGCCGGGAAGATAGACACTGATAGAGTCACCTATCCCGCCGGAAGTTCGGGCTTCTCCGGTTGCGCTCAATAGTATCGCGCCGGAATTGAATTCCACTTTAATCGGATCGCCCGTCTTTACGACCATCACCGTTTTGGGCTTCTCATTCAAGAAGCTAATGCGGTACGTGCCCAAGCCTTTGTCGTTTTGAGTGAGCCGAACAGTGACCGCATAGGCATTACCACTTCGATTAACCACCGGATCAGTCTCGCACTTGAAATCACCTTCAGGAATAGGAAGCGGTTTTGGTGCAGTCATCACAGTAAAGTTATCGGCATTACCACCAAATTGTTCCTTAAGACGAGCTTTGGCCGCGTTGATAAGCATCTCGACGCTGACATTTTGAGATGAACGCTTAAGGCAGATGGTGATGGGCATATTGAATTTGAACGCTTTCGGATCTAAGCCGTGCTGCTTCAAGCGTATCTCAATCTGAGCACGAGTAAAAGCTCTCTGCAGGCCGGCTCTTGGAGACATACCCAATAAGATGTCCGAAAGAGTTTTCTGAACGTTTGGCGCAGCAACGATTTGAGCGATATCACCTAGGGTGAACTGATCGCCGGTCACGTTGACCTCTTCAGGGATGGTGATTGTCTGAGTTGGTGTCTCAGCGCCCCACGCCACCAAAGCTGCCATTACCATTACTATTAGCCATTTCGTTCGCTTACTCATATGATCCTACTTTTTAACGTTATTTGTAATTCCGAGCATGTCGTCGGCGGATTGGATAGCCTTAGCGTTGACTTCATAAGCGCGCTGCGCCATGATCAACTTGACCATCTCTTCCACAACCTGAACGTTTGACATTTCGAGCGCTTTTTGTTCGATGGTACCAAGCCCGCTAGTGCCAGGATCGGCTTCAATCGCTTCGCCGGAAGCAGAAGAGGCTTGGTAAAGATTTCCTCCGATTCTCTGCAACCCTGACGGGTTGATGAAGCGCACGAGGGTAATCTTAGCGCCTAAGTCTTCTTGACCGCTCGAACCAGGCCGGCGAATGCTAACGGAACCGTCCTTGCCGACAGTAAATGAATCGGAAATCGCGTCAGAGGGGACTGTGATTTCAGGTTCGAGAGCATAACCATCGGAAGTAACTAATCGGCCTTGTCCATCGATTTTGAAAGCGCCATCGCGTGTGTATGACGTAGATCCGTCCGGCATTAGCACCTTGAAGAAACCATCGCCTCCAATGGCCATGTCGTAGGGATTGTTGGTGACTTGAAGCGCTCCTTCATTAAACACGGTATTAGTAGCAACCGGTCTTGAGCCGAGGCCTATTTCTACTGAAGTTGGTGTAGATGCCCCCGTCCCGACCGATGCTCCTGGTGATCGCAGGTTCTGATAAAGTAAATCCTGAAATTCGGCTCGTGAGCCTTTAAACCCTGTCGTGTTCACGTTCGCCAGGTTGTTTGAAATGACATCAATATTAAGTTGCTGGGCAATCATGCCTGCAGCTGCTGTTGAAAGCGCGCGCATCATAGGTAGGAACCTCCTAACGCTGCCCCTACGCTTCCATGCTCTCTCAATCGATCAAGAGCTTTGCCTCGCCGCAAATCCTTTCACGGCGTCCAGCATCTTTAATTGCAGGGGCGGTTATTTATTTTTTATTAGAGCCTTGCCAGGTCGTTTACTGCCCGGCCTAAAGTTTCGTCCTGAGTCGTCAATACACGTTGGTTGGCTTCAAAAGCTCGCATGATCGAAATCATATTGACCATGGCGTTGACGACGGAAATATTTGCCGATTCAATTCCACCGGTCGTTAATTTAACGTCTTTAGCAGGTGTTACACTGCCTTCAAAATGGTTCTCGCCAACTTTTCGCATGTTTGTGCCGTTTACAATGCCCAGTTTTCCGATAATTTTGTCGTTTGCAGTTATCGTTCCATCAGATTGGATCACCGGTTTGGTAGCGCCAGCATTAATGGGCTTGTTGGCAACGCTGAGAATTGGGCAGCCGTCACTTGCCGACAGAATTCCGTTCTGGTCGACATGGAAGGAACCATCGCGTGTATAGCGCACACCTTGAGGTGTGTTCACAGTGAAATAACCTTCTCCCGAAATGGCGACATCAAGCGGGGAGCCCGTATGTTGCAACGCGCCATTGGAGAAGTCCGTGAAAGTCTGGACTGCCGTCGTGCCGGTAGCGCCCTGGGACATCATATCCCTGAGCACGGCGCTAAACACCGTCCCATCGGCTTTAAAGCCGGCAGTGTTGACGTTAGCTAAATTGTTTGCGGTCACATCAAGCGCCGCCTGCTGCGAAAGCATCCCAGCAGCAGATGAGTAAATTCCTCGTAACATAACCAGGAAAGATTATCGGCAAGTTCTTGAGAGTCTGTAGGGGGAAGGTGTTAGGTGATGGGTGATAGGGGAGAAGCGAGAGGCAAGAGCCGGAATTGGGGATAGGAGCTTTGGTAGCTGGTATTCCTCTGTTTTAATGGACACCCTCAACCACTTGTTTTGCGATGAGTTGTTGCTCATAGACAACAGGGCAAAGATACCCTAGACTCGAATGTAAACGCTCTCGATTGTTAAAGACTTCGATATACTCGAATATCGCTTGACGCGCCTCTTGGCGGGTGCGGAACTTGACATTCGTCACCAGCTCCCGCTTGAGGGTGCCAAAGAAACTCTCCATCGGGGCATTGTCCCAAACGTTGCCTTTGCGACTCATCAAGCTGCGCCCCCTGCACGAATTTCACTTTAGTACATGTGTTTCAGCTAAGCCCAAAATCCTTTTCAAGAAACATATCAAGATAGCCCCAGAGATAAACCGAGAAGCCCCCTGATTTTTGTGATGGCTTTAACTTGATATTGAGACGTTCAACCCGATCCTTGGGGAATTCACGCTTTGAAACCGCTCCTACTAAGAATTGGCTTGTATGGATTCCGCCATGCTTAATGCCAAGTTGAGCGAGAACCAATTTTGATGGAATTTCGGTACCCAGCCAGTCCAACATCTCACAAACCGGGTCTTTGCCCCCTTTATCGATGTGATAGCCAATTACCCGGAAAATCACAAGCATTCCTGACTTTAATCGATAGCTGATTAGTTCCCCTACTTCCCATTCACAAGTACTAACGAACCGTTGGGGGATTCGTTTCTCCGGTGGTTGTGGTGATTCGAGTTGTAAGCGAAGCGCTTCCAGAACGGCTTTGCGTTTTTTAACGTCCAGGGGTGTGGCGTCCTCTTCCCAACGCTCTAGGTTAGATCCGTCCTCGATCACCTTTAGCGCCATATCTTTAACCCGTTGCTCAAGGCGGCCACATCGCCATTGTGTAGCTGCCAAAGCCAGCCAAAACACGGGAGCATCGTCAGGATCATCGCCCCACTCCCGTATAAGCCTATCCGTTGCCTCAGTGCCTGATAATCCCTTCCCAACAAGTTCACGATAGTCATCGCGGACGTCACTGGCCGTATCATCAGAAAAAATTGCTGTGCCCCATGTTCCCATAACAAAGAGAATACCCTGATAAACAAGTAGCGAACACTTAAATGATAACGAGGAATATAGTCTTCCTCAACTACTCCCCACCCGCTTAAGTACCTCAATCGCCTTATAAATATCCTCGTCGTTGATGTCCTTGTGAGTAACCAGGCGTAGGCGGTGGGGGTCTAGGGCGATGGTTTGGATGTTGTTTGAGACCAATCGGTTTTGCAAATCTGGGGCGGGGATTTTGGTGGTGACGTAGACCATGTTGGTTTGAACTTTTTCTAATTCGACGCTCAGACCTGGGATTTCGGTGATGGCTTCGGCTAATGCGCTGGCGCGGCGATGGTCATCGGCTAGGCGATCAATCATCGTGTCCAAGGCCACCAAACCGGCGGAGGCGATAATGCCGACTTGACGCATGCCCCCACCGAAAAGTTTACGAATACGCCAAGACCTCGTAATAAACTCATGTGTGCCTACGAGCAGTGAGCCAATCGGGCATGATAGCCCCTTCGAAAGGCAGAACATGACCGAATCAGCGTGCTCGACCAAAGCCGAGACAGGCACGCCGAGCGCCACTGACGCGTTAAAAATGCGCGCGCCATCCACGTGAACCTTTAAGCCACCCTCATGCGCTACGTCTGCCAAGGCTTTCATTTGCGCCGGGTTAGAGATGACACCACCGGCGCGGTTGTGGGTGTTTTCGATGCACAGCAGACTCGTTCCGGGGGCATGATCATCTGCAGGGTGGATAAGGGCTTTCACTTCATCCGGCTCCATTCGCCCATTTCGGCATTGGACCATAACTGTCATTACGCCCGAGAGCATTGCCGGTCCGCCAAGCTCATAATGCACGATATGGCACTCATCATCCACCAAAATCGCATCGCCGGGCTTAGTGTGAGCTTTAATAGCAATTTCGTTGCCCATCGTACCGCTGGGGACGAAAAGCGCAGCCTCTTTGCCAAGCATCGCCGCTGCCTTTTCCTGAAGCCGAAGCACGGTCGGATCGCCGCTAAAGACATCATCCCCAACCTCAGCCTCAAACATCGCCCGCCGCATCTCATCGGTTGGCCGAGTTACCGTATCGCTGCGCAAGTCTATCATCCCATCACCTCAATAACGAAGCCTACCCTATTTGAACACCAGACTATAAAGGTCAGCATCCTTCATCACGAATCTGAGTTGGATTTCCAATTTGCTGCCCAAGCGATCTGGCCGCCGATTATTACGCCTGCCGTTTAATCCAATCTACCAACAATTCTAAGGCGGGGCGTTTATCACCACATTTACGCTCGATTAAGGGGATATCTTGCGCCGCGATGAACCCCTTCATTATTTCTTCTCTGTCATGGACAGCCTGAGAAGCAACGGAAGGGGTGATGGCGAAATAGTCCCATTCTGCGGGGCCGAAACTGAGGGATAGGTTCATAATACGAACGTAATTTATCTCCGATCCGGTCGCTGTGGCAGGAAGGGCGAGAATTACTAGATTGGGATGCATCTCCCGCACCCCTTCCGCCCATTTAGCGATGGCTTCCAAATCCATCCCCTCAACTGGCCAAGTGGTGACCTGAACTAGGGAGTTTGGGCTTATTTGCTTTAGCGCTTCCCCAATTAAGCCATCATAAGGCGGCATCGCGATGACCTTAATAGGCTTCCCCATTTTCAATAATTCGAATGTAAAGGAGAGCGCCCCGCCTAAAGGTTTGACATCTTTGAGCGAAACTGTCTTCCCGCTAACGACATTCACGATGGTCTGAGCGATGAGCTTGTGGCCTTCCATGTTCGGGTGAAAGTTATCGCTCATGATGCGCTCGTAGGCAGTATTGTCTATGAGGCGCAAACCCTCCCAGGTCTTATGAAGGTCCGCCATTGGCACATTCATTTCCTTCGCCACAAACCGTATTTCCTGCGCATAAACTGCCAGTCGGTCTTGAGGTCGTTCAGGCGAATCGATGACACCTGTTGGCGTGCAAAGAACCACTTTAGCGCCAGTATTTCCGCACTTCGTGACCAGTTCAACTATATTGGCGTGATATTCCTCGATCGGGAGGTGAGTGCAATCGTTCATGCCGAAATTTATCGTCACCAGATCGGGTTTATGGCTTAGCACATCACTCTCAAGTCGTTCCAAACCACCGAGGGTATTATCACCGTTTAAACCGGCGTTGATGACCTCAATTTCCGAGCATTTATAAGCCTTTTCCAGCGCGATCTTAAGCATCTCCGGATAGGCTCGGCGTGAACCGGTGTGGTAATACGCGCCGGTAATACTATCCCCTAAACAAACGATCTTTCGTGGTGACTGAGTCCAAACCATGAATTACCTCAAACCAAAAACCAAGTATGAATTGAATTATATCGGCACACACACATAATTGCAAGGTAATAAACTTGGGTATAACACAATTAGACGAAAGGACGATAACGATGAAATTTGAGACACTTGCTATTCATGCCGGTCATGGGCCGGATCCTGCTTATGGGGCAGTGATGCAGCCGATTTATCAGGTATCTACCTTCGCCTTTAAAGGGGTCAACGAACCCGGAGAGTTTGATTACTCGCGATCGGGCAACCCTACTCGAAAGGCGTTGGAAAGTTGTTTGGCAGCGATTGAAGGCGGGAAACACGGTTTTGCTCTCGGAACGGGAATGGCCGCGGAGACCACTGTCTTAGGTTTGTTGAGCGCCGGAGACCACGTGATCGTGCATAACGACCTATATGGGGGAACCTATCGGCTGATGACCAAGCTGATTGCAAGGCATGGCGTCGAAATTGACTTTATCAACCTTCGTGACCTAGGCGCTTTAGAAGCGGCCATCAAGCCCAACACAAAGCTGATCTGGACCGAAACCCCGACTAACCCTTTAATGAATCTGCTCGATCTTGAAGCTATCGCCAAAATTGCAATGAAGGGCGAGGTGCTGACGGTCTGCGACAACACTTTTCTTTCGCCCTATTTCCTAAACCCACTCAACCTAGGTATCGATATCGTGATGCACTCGACTACCAAGTATATCAATGGCCATTCCGATGTTGTCGGCGGGGCGCTGATTGTGAATGATGATGGGCTTGCCGAGCAAATTGCTTTCCTTCAAAACGCGATGGGCACTTGCCAAGCGCCGCAGGATTGCTATTTGGTGCTTAGGGGAATAAAAACATTAGCCATTCGGATGGAAGTTCACAACCGCAACGCCCTTGCGATTGCAAAATTGTTAGAAAAGCACCCTAAAATCGAAACCGTATTGCACCCTGGGCTAGAGAGCCATCCTCAACATAAACTTGCGCAAAGGCAGATGCGCGGTTATGGCGGCACATTCTCGTTTAAAGTTAAGGGAGGACAAGAAGAGGCGTTTAAACTACTTGGAAGTGTAAAACTTTTCACTTTAGCCGAATCCCTGGGCGGTGTCGAGTCTTTAATCGAGCACCCCTGGACGATGACCCACGTCTCCATGCCCGAGGACGTCCGAGCAGCAGCGGGTATCACCGATAACTTAATCCGCATCTCCGTAGGCATCGAACACATCGACGACCTAATCGAAGACCTTTCACAAGCGTTGGATAGCGTGTAGGGGAGTTAGGTCTACACCATCAGGTGTCATTGTGGGGGATGGTTCGTGCCCGTGGCAACCTCATCCTTCCGTACCGCCCTTCGATATGGCTATGCTCCCCACGCCATAAGTCAGGCGAGGGGGCTGGAAATATGGGCTATGATTCCTTCTTTTGCAGTAATTTAGTAGCGTTTTCTAACTGGATGGGGGTGCCCATTACTACTAGCTCGTCTCCGGATAACGGAACGAAATCGGGGCCGGGGCCGATTTGCATTTCGCCCTCTCGTGTTACTGCTAGGATAAATGCGCCGGTTTTAAGCCAGAGATTGCATTTCTCAAGTGTTTGGCCGGTACAGGGCGAATCGGCGGTGATTGGCATATTGATAATTTGAACGTTTCTATCCCTGTCATGAACGACAAGATCGCAGAAGTCGATCGAAGGGGACTGCAATACTGCTGCGGCTATTCGATGACCGCCGAGGACATAGGGCGACATCACTCGGTCTGCGCCTGCCCGACGAAGCTTGCCTTCATTTTCTTCAAGAATCGATCGAGCAACGATGTAAAGTTTGGGATTCAAGCTTTTGGCGGACAATACAATGAAGACGTTTTCCTCATCAGTCGCCGTCACCGCCACAATGCCGCGAGCACGCTTGACACCTGCTTTTAGGAGAACTTCATCCTCACTGGCTCTGCCTTCAATATAAGGGATTACCCCTTCTGCGAGCTTGGGCACCTGCTCAGGGTTAAATTCAATTACAACAAGTGGGACGCCTTCTTTTCGCAGGTCTTTAACGATTTGTTGTCCCATACGGCCATAACCGCATACAATGTAATGATCCGATAGGTTCGCTATGAGTTTATCCATTCTAATCCTCGCTTCATGTTGCTCTGTTTGTTCTAAAATCTCAGCCGCCCGATCTGCTGCGTCTCGGAAGGGATAAAAAACCACTTCCGCCCCGGTTTTCTTCAACACTTGCGCTTCAGCCGATCCCTGGGCGGTTAAGGCAACCATTCCGGTAAAGCCATGGTTACGCAATGAGCTTGTCAAAGCGGCGTTAATTTCGCCGTTTCGAATTGAGCTTACAACCCATTTTGCGCTCGAAAGAGGGAGTGTGCCGGGGAATTCAGGGTCTTCCGCATCCCCATACCAGGCATTCCACCCTCGCTTATTCCATCGGCGCACGGCATAAGCATCGAAATCGACCCCCAAAACCTTTCGCCCAGCCTTTAATAAATCGTATCCGATTGCCGATCCGTAACGACCAATTCCAAAGAGAATAACCTCAGGCGGCAGGACTCCGCTATGCTCAGAGCTGGAATGTTCTTCAGCATGAGGCACTTTCCTCTCAAAAAAGCGTAGATAAGGCGATAGCTTTGCATACAACACGTTACCAAAAACGGCCATATAAGTCGATAGGCCGACAGTGATAAGTCCCACTAATGTTATTAGCCCTACGATATCCGGGCTTATGTGCTTGAGCTGAAG
Organism: bacterium; assembly: GCA_037131655.1. Classification (NCBI taxonomy): domain Bacteria; species bacterium. The sequence goes on from JBAXQP010000035.1 coordinate 12,894, forward strand.
CCCCATCGCTGCTAGTATGAGTGAAAACTCACTGATTTGAGCCAGTGTGATGCTGCTGAAGAGGCTGGTGCGTCGCCGATAACCCATAAACCCCATCACACTCAAAATCGCTAAGGGCTTGATGGTGAGCACGAATATGGACAGTAGAATAGACGCCCAAATCTGTTGTCCCCATGTATGAAGGTTTATTCGGGTTCCTAATTCAATAAAGAAAAAGAGAAGCAGGAAATCGCGGAGGCTAACGAGCCGCGAGCCGATAGCATCTCGGTAAGTAGTCGAAGCCAAAGTCACACCGGCAAGCAGCGCTCCCACTTCGATGCTGAAACCCAACATCCCGCTGATACTCGCCACTAAAATCGCCCATGTGATAGCGAATAACACTAATAATTCCTGGGAGTGAGCCATTCGGCCAAGGAGCCAGGGGATAATAAATCTTGTAAGGAATGCCAAGCCAAGTAAAAGCCCGAATCCTTTACCAGCCAGCATCAGAATCTGCTTGCCGACCCCTTGAGAGCCATTTGCCGCCATCCCGCTCAAGACAATCATCGCGACAACAACGAGAAGGTCTTGGACAATAAGGATGCCAATAGCGATACGTCCGTGCAGTGAATCCGCTTCGCGCCTGTCTGATAGCAGCTTGATGGCAATAATCGTGCTCGAACAGGTTACCGCCGCTGCGATATAGATTGAAGAAAGAGATCCGAACCCTAACCCTTTAGAAATAAGATAACCACCGATGAGGGTTACAATTATTTGGACTATTCCGGCAGCAAGCGCCACTGGTCCCATGCTGCGGATGAGATTTACATCCAGTTTGAGGCCAACTACAAAAAGCAGCAGAGTCAAACCAAGCTGTGAGAGCAGATGGACTTCATCCGTAGACGTCACCCAACGAAGGCCCGATGGACCGGCTAAAATTCCCACCAGCATCGAGCCGACAATAAGCGGCTGGCGCAGCCGAGTGATGATAGCGCCAACCACTACCATCAACAACATCAGCGCCGCCATCTGTACAAACGTATCCCGGAAAATATAAAGTGGCATTTCCTATTTGAGGATACCTTCTGTCAGGGCGAGGATATGTAGATTGTATTGCGGATTAAGACGAAAGTGAGATTTCGACC
>JBAXQP010000036.1 GCA_037131655.1 bacterium
TTGTATAGGTATGCGCAAGCTAGGCTTATCAGAAAGACAAATACAACCATTATTCTCCAATGTTTTTTCAAACTGTGTGTCATATTTCTCATCATTTGGTAATACTCCTCGTCATGGATTAGAACTACAAGGCTTAGCACACGACTGTAGATTATTTCAATTAAACAACATTATTGTTTTTTTGTCAAACCCTATTAAAGCTAGCGAGAAAATTTCTCGAAAATTTTGCGAAAAGCAGAGATTTATTACCATAAGAACACAAGGTTCTTGGTCTAAGGTTGCAGACCTACTCATGATCAGTGGATTTAGGTAAAACGAACTAGTCAGTTGGATCTTTCACGGTATACTTACCGTATATTTTTTGGCGCCAAGACTATGCACGGAATGCTAATGCCCTTTGGGCGCGGTGAAAGCCTAATGATTGGACGACTTCAAGGAACACTACTCGAAGTAGACGCGGACAGAGTATTAGTTGATACCGGTGGAGTTGGGTACGAGGTGTTGGTACCTAAATCCGTTCTTAGTGGTTTACCTCCTCGAAATGAAACAGTGGTTCTCTTCATCCGTCTGATTTGGAGGGAGGATGGCCCTTCTCTTTACGGGTTTGTGGATGGTTGGGAACGAAAACTATTTGATTTGCTAGTGTCTGTTTCAGGGGTTGGCCCAAAAGTTGCACTTAGTCTTATTGGGACATTGGGTTCGGATACTCTGGCTCAATCAATCGCTCTAGGGGATGCCAAACGCTTACAAACGGTTTCAGGCGTTGGCGGTAAGACGGCGCAAAGAATTGTTCTTGAATTAGGCGATAAGCTCGCGGTTGCTGCTTTTGAAAGAAGACTTGAAACGGTGGGCGTTTCTCGTGCCGGTAGTGAAGTTGTTATTGATGCCATTGAAGCTTTAATTGTAATGGGCTTCCGTAGGCAAGAAGCCGGAAACGCCGTAGATGAAGCTATAAAAGAATTAGGCAAAGATGTTGCCGTAGACGCAGTTGTTAAAGAGGCGTTAAAAAGAGTAAGGACAAAAGGATAGAATGAACGTAGTATGTATCCGGATTCCGGAATATGAACTACGCGCTACCCAATAGGAAAATGGCACAACAGGATAATTGTTCGGAAGAAGAGAGAATAGTATCGCCGCAGAGGCAGGAGATTGATAATGATATCGAACTTAGTCTCCGGCCTAAGCGTTTGCGTGAATTTATAGGCCAGCCTAAGATAAAAGAGAGCTTAGGGATATTTATGGAGGCGGCTTTGCTTCGAAAAGAAGCCCTCGACCATGTGCTTCTCTATGGCCCACCTGGGTTAGGGAAGACTACTCTTTCATTTATTATCGCAAACGAAATGGAAGCTGCGATTCGTGTTACATCAGGACCTGCTATCGAACGTCCTGGTGATTTGGCGGCAATTCTAACAAACCTGGAAGCGGGTTCAGTCTTATTTATAGATGAAATCCACCGATTGCCGAGAGCTGTTGAAGAAGTTCTCTATCCGGCGATGGAGGATTTCATGCTTGACGTTATCATCGGGAAAGGGCCAAGCGCCCGTTCGATAAGACTTGAATTGCCTAAATTCACTATAATCGGTGCGACGACGCGGGTGGGGTTATTGACCTCTCCGCTTCGAAATCGATTTGGAATTGTCCTTAATTTTGGCTTTTATAATGTTGAAGACATTGATAAGATTGTAATTCGTTCGGCTAATATCCTTGGGATAGAGATCGATATCGAGGGTGCGGCGGAGATTGCCAGACGTTCCCGTGGAACTCCTCGCGTTGCCAACCGGTTACTCAGACGAGTTCGTGATTATGCACAAGTACGCGCCAATGGTCACATTACTCTTCCTGTCGCAAAGTCGGCATTAGCGATGCTTGAAGTCGATGATGCTGGGCTTGATGCTGCTGATCGAAATTTACTTCAAGTTATTGTTGAGAAGTTTAGCGGTGGGCCAGTCGGTTTGGATACTTTGGCGGCCGCTATTAATGAAGATTCGGGAACAATCGAGGACGTTTACGAGCCATTCCTAATTCAGTTAGGTCTGCTTCAAAGGACATCTCGCGGACGTGTGGCTACTCGCCTTGCTTATGAACACTTAGGTATCCCTGAACCGTCGAATAGACCTGGTTTGTTGTTTTAAGAAGGATTGTTAGATATGATATGTACTAAATGCGGGGTTAGAAACACTCATGACAGTAAGTTTTGTCGGAATTGCGGTCTTGTAATTCCGGATCATGTACCGCCGCCTGAAACTGTCGAGCGTCTTGAAAAAAGGCTTGAGGAAGCATTCAACCTATTCCATGAAGCCAGCTATGACGAAGCTTTAATTGCAGTAGGCGAAGTATTGGCGATTGAACGTGATAACGTAAATGCAATCTCTTTAAAAGCGATGATATATGAAAAACAGGGTGAGGTTGGCCCGGCAATCGATGCCTATGAACAGGTATTGGTCTTAAACCCTGATAGTGTTGCCGACAGGATAAAGCTGGAAGAGTTGAAACGCCCAAGCGCAGTCCCGAAAGAACCAGAATTAGTACTTATCGAAAAGAAATCGCCTTTAATGATTTCATTGGTCGCTGGGCTTTCAGTTTTGGCAATTGGCCTCATAACGGTTACGCTTTTAGTTCTATTGAATCCTGGAATAATAGGTAAATCGGCTCAAACATCTACCCAACCGGTTACGATACCGCAAGGTCCGGCTGTAGTAAGCAATCCCTCTTCAGTACCACCTGGAACGGTAACGACAGCCACAACTCCTCAACAGGCGCCACCGGCACTACCGGACACAAATACTCCCGTTCCTCCGGCAGCAATCGGTGATGATGCACAAGCGCCAGTTGCACCTAAAACTGGGTTTTCACCGATGCCTCCATTAATTGTGAACCCAGATTCAATGCCTACCCCGGCAAGCGCAGTTCAGCCTATCTTGCCGAGTGGAAATCCCGCTCAAAGTGATAACACTAACGCTGCTGCTAATACAAATGATAAGACTTCAAAAAATAGCGATGTTAAGGCAAAGTTTGAGATTAGCGTAACCGGCGGTAATACTCCCAAAAATCGTTACTCTAATTCAAATTCAGGCACACCGCAGGGATTGTCGCCTGATGCTGAATCCCAGGCCTATGCTCGAATAGGCCGTGAATATCAGATGTCCGGTAATCATAAGCAGGCAGTTGCTGCCTATCTGCGTGCGCTGCCAAACAGCCCGGACAAAGCCAAGATCTACCAGCAAATAGGAACTTGCTATCGCTATTTGCGTGATAACAATAATGCGGCGACATATCTTGAGAAGGCAATCGCTGCTTATCAACAAAGTGGAAATTCTCCTGAAGCTCAGCAGGGAATTCAAGTATGTAAAAGTCAGCTCGCAATTGTTAAATCAGGTCAATAAATAATGAAACGGCTTATCTTATGGATCGCACTTCTGTTTATAGCGCCACTGACCTTCGCAAGGCCAGTGATCCTTGTCGTCCAGGATTATGCGGAAATTAAAGATGATAAGTTCTTGAACGAACCGCTTGCAGAGCACTTAGCAAAGGCGCTTGGAGATACCGGTAAGTTCGATGCCATCGAATATAAACCTGACCTGCCGGCAATTCTGAATGCGATTCAGAGAAAGCGATTAGCATCCGCACAGGTAAACCCTAATCTCGATGCTGCACGCGAGATTGCGATTGCGCTCAATTGTGACTATTTTGTACTTATTCGGGCAATAAATGATTCTGAAAAGCTTGATACTAGCGCTCGTCTTTTTACCGCAGTTGGACGCAAACCTATTTGGTCAGCCAATAAGGTTTATCAAATAAAAGTGAAGGATGAAACTGACTGGATTGCTACAGATTCGGGAGCCGCTCGAAGTATAGCGATGATCATTGCATCAGAACCATTAAAGTCAGTCCCTGTCACAAAAGCAACAGGAGATGATCCGAAAGCTACTCTTCCGGAAGCTGCAATACGAGAAAAGTCAAATGAGACGGAACCTGAAGCGCTACGCATCGGTCTACAAATATTGGAAGAGGGAAGAGCAACAGAGGCGATTGGACCTCTTCGCGAGGCGGTAGATGCTGATCCGATGAATCCTAACGCTCGTGTGGCTTTAATAAAAGCCTATCTGCAAGCAAAACAGCCGATGACCGCGCTTGATGAGTGCAAACGAGCACGCCTATTGATAGGTGATAATGGCGCTCTTCAAAATGCCTATGCGATGGCGTTGCTTGAGACAGGGTCATTCGAAGATGCAGAATCGGCATACAAATCTTTGATATTGAAATCGCCTGATGATTCGTCCATTCATTTGGGTCTTGGAGATCTTTATTTAGCCCGGTTGCGAACTTTAGAGGCAATTGAAGAGTATAAATTAGTAGTAAAGGTTTCACCGACAGACTCTGAGCCATATTTGCGTTTGGCAAAAGCTTGGCTAATGTTAGATGATTACGATCAAAGCGCTCAAGCTAATGCTCAAGCCAAGGATCGTGGTATAAGTTTAGATGCAAGAGTATTGCGTGCTCGCTATCGAGAGATTATCCCCCTGCTGGAAACTTCAATTAAACGTATGGGCACATTGATGTTGGTTATCAGGCAAGAAGCTCGTAACGAAAATTCTGATATTAGTGAAGTTAATGTCCATATTTCAGAAGCCTTGAAGAAGATAAACAGTCTAGCCAATTATTTAGAAACTATTGATGTCCCATTGGCTTACTCAGGAAGCCATCGAAGATATCTTTTAGCTGCTCAATTATTGGCTCAAGCGGCAACGACCGCACATAAATTTAAAACGAAAGACCAGACTGAACCGATGGATGATGCACTCGTATTAACGAGTGAAGCCATGGAAGAGTTGAAACAAGCTCATGCTGAATTCCAGTTTGAGACTGTTTCGGTAACTGCAGGCGCTAATAAATAACGGATGCCTTGTTCCGGTAAAAGTTGAGAGGCAGAGATGTTAAACCACTTGATATTGGCGATACCGGGAAACCCGGTGATAGGCGAACCAGCATCGGCATTCACTTATGCGCTCAATAGCGCGGTGTTGGCGCTGGGTTTTGGCGTGACGACTGTACTTGTAGCTTTTTTAGTTCGATCATCGCTTTTTGCTGTCCAACGCATGCAAATGCGTCAGGTGGTGGCTATGCGGCATTGGATGACGGATGGCTCGCAAATTCGTCTCACTGATCATATGGGAACCAGCTATTCCTCATTTATCGTTTCAACCGATTTAAAAAACTTTATCGTTAAGGCGCCGGTAGAAGATGGGGTGGTTGTGCCGCTTCCTGTCAGCTCAAGATATCGAGCTTTAGTGACGGGTAAAGATGGCCTTTATGAATTCCCAACTGAGGTTACTGCTCGCCGTGGCAGTCCTAATCCTGTTTTGATTATGTTAGCGCCTCGACTATGGCAAAAGAGACAACGTCGGCTTCTCAAACGAGCGTCTCTGGCCGATCCGCTTGCAGTGAATATTTCCACTTTGCCTGGCTCAGAGAAATCAAGTGGTCTTATTTTGGACATCTGTGTTGGCGGAGCGCGTCTTCGAGCCGGCAAGCTATTTAATGCCGGAAGCATTGTTAAGTTGGAAAATGTTGATCTGAACGGTAAAGTTCTTCCCCCAATCCCTGCTAGAGTCGTTGCATCCGAAGCGATCGGAGGTGTCTTCATGTCCCACCTAGCCTTCGCCGGAGAACGAGAAGAAGACCGCCTTGCCATTGCCAGCTACGTAACCAAAGTAGGGAAGTGTTAAGTCAAAAGGCATGCTCCTCCTGGCCTTTTGACTTGAGAGGGCTTCTTGCTCATAAGCAAAGAAAATGAGCCTGATTTATTGAGAGATTAATAAAGAAGGTTGGAAAACATAGAAGGATGCTTGGTCGTGGGGTTGTCTAGCTTAGCCTTCGTGGTATAATAACCTTCACATCGGGGCGTGGCGCAGCTTGGATAGCGCGCTTGCATGGGGTGCAAGAGGTCGCTGGTTCGAATCCAGTCGCCCCGATCCTTCATTTTCTAAAGCTACAATAAACTAAGTTTCTCCAATCGAATCATTGCAGGCTTTATCCGCAGTAGCCTCTTTCACGCCTACTAATCTGAGCTTTACATGTTTGGTATTAGTTGCGCAAGGGTGATAGCAGTTAGCGGTATACAGGCGTCGCACATGCCATCTATGCAGACATACAGGGCACTCATATTCTTTGAGCCAACGTGAGGGACGGCGTAAGGCTGAAGCATCGAATGAATGACGAACCTTCGCCGCAATGCCTATTTCAGCCATTACGGTATGCCATGTGGGGCCGTGAGAACTTTCACCTTTAGCCCTACAAGATGCTACCGCGTGGGCATATTCATGGGCAAGAGTGACTTTTACTCGCTGTTCATCCGTTAGAAGATGTGGGTTGAGTTCAATAAGATGAGTAGATACAAAATAACGTCCAGCAGTGGTTCGCATACGATAATTCCAAACTAAAGTTGGAACTCCCTTTTTGCATGGCGCTTGTTTTGAGAAGCGCGCCAATTCCGTGAGCGCTAGATCCTTCAGTTCAGTTCCCTTGTCATTCACTGCAAATCCTCGACAATAATATTTCGCAGCACAACTGATGCTTGCTCTTTAGAATGCTTACATCAGGGCAAAATGAATACTGCTGAAGGAGAATAATTTACTTCATGGCGAGAAATCAGAATAAGTGTGTCTATAGCCTACTATTTCTAACAACATGAATTTGCCAAGAGAAATTATACCTTTAGAGTGAATGGAACAAGAGGAATTAGAAGAATTTAATGGATAATGATAGTGAATGTATTATAATGTCGCCAGGCAAGCTATCCCTTCTGTTCTAAAAGCTTGGCTGAGGGATTCCTGACAGGCGCATAAAGAGTGGATGCTTGCTTTTGATGATAGGTTGTCTTCAGCTTTTTAAGTAATTCTAACATTAGCCCCTGCAAACGCTCTTGGCATCGTTTGTCAGCAGCAATAACCCGTGATAATGTTTTTCGATCGGTAGTAGATGATTTTATAGCTAATAATATTTCATCTCTAGCATTTAAATGTGAGTGTATAGAAAGCCAATCCTCGGTGACAACCGCCTCTTCGAGGGATAGAGTAAGTTGATGAAGTTTTTGTATCGGGTTATTCATTATTTAACCTGCTAGCTCAAGTCTAGGTTTTTCACCAATAGAGGGGGAGGCAGGGAGTTGATCTTTTATTGTTATCCAAGCCTCTCTTAGGTTTATAAGAAGGCTTTTTGCGCCATCGAGAAGGTCTTCGCGGTCATTAATATTCGCTTCAATAAGTTGGTTATTCACAAAGTTATAAATCGAGAAGAGGTTCGTAGCAATTTCGCCGCCTCGCTGCATATCCAGGCAGGTGATTAGTTCATTGATGACTTTTTGCGCCTTTTGAAGGTTTGTGTTTTGAGCCTCAAGATCCTTCTTTGCCATGGCAATCTTGCCGGCATCGATGAAGCGGATTGCGCCATCATACAACATGACCACAAGTTCAAGTGGCGATGCGGTGTTTACTGCGGTCTTGCGGTACTGATCAACAGCGTCATAACTACCAGGCAATGAGTTTCTCCTCGATATTTATTAGTCATTGAAATAATCGGAAGCAATGTACTTCCGACTTAGGTTTACTTATTCGCAGCAATGCCGTTCCACATTGCGGTTAACTGAGAAGATTGGCTATTCATCCTGCTGATGGTATCTTCTAAAGCGGAGAATTTCGCGCGGAGCGCAATTTCTCTATCAGCAGTTAGCGCTTGCATTTCAGTCATTCGAGTGGTCAAGTAGTCAATTTGGTCTTGTATGGACTTGTTGTATGCGGAGATGTCACCAGTGGCAGAATCGCTTACTCCCTGAAGATAATCTGAGATATTTTGAGCAATACCACGTGTGAACTTGACAGTGCCATAACTACCTAGTGTTGTACCAGTGACCATCACCTGAAGCCCTTCAGCATCCGTATCGGTGGCGCCGGTGAGAAACTGGCCAAGACCTTCAATTTCCGTACCTCCATCCAAAGTTCCTTTAACATTCAACCCAGTGCCTAATATCGCAGTCTTGCCAACACCGCTGTAACCAAGAGCATCTTTATCGGAAACGACTGAGAAATTGCCTTGACTGCCATATTTTACGGCTGTGAAAGTAAGGATACCGCCAACATTTGAGGCTTGAAGTTGGCTGTTGAGACGTGTGTCGGCATTTATCTGAGCAACTGCTTGATCGAGTGTTTGCCCCCCCGTCAGGAGGATATTAATCGAACTCGAGCCAAAAGGCACTCCCGAAAATGTAAGCATTTCCGTCTCGCCAATCGGTAAAGGACTGGTGTATGCTTGTGTACCTGAAACCAAAGCTTTGGTTGCCAGTTGGGAGATGTTTACTTCATAACCTGTTATGTTCACTGTCGTCTTAGAGGTCGAACTTATATAACGCAAGTCTGTGGTGCTGGGTGTGCCGACTGACTGGAAGAGAGCGCTTATCGCACTCACATCTCCATTAAGTGCTTCTGTTAGTTTGCTGTTATCAACTGAAAGCTTATTGGAAGAGTCGAGCGTGATGCCGATTTCTGTTAGGGTATCAAGAGTGCCACTTAATCCAGAAACTATATTAGTGGCATCACCAATAACACTATCGCGTATACTGCTCGTCACATAATTGCCAAAGAAGGCGCCTGTTTCGAAAGTAGCCGCATCTAACTTTGAGTTCGCATCTACGAAATCAACAAAATTGTTAAAAGCTGTTACGAAGTTGTTGACGTTATTTTTCATCGTCGTGATGTCTTTCGACATCGTGATGGTGCTTTCCTCAGGGGTAGTTAAGTTAGCTTTGACAAGATTGACCGTTACGCCCGATATGACATCGGTGATTGAATTGGATGAACGACTAAATGAGTGGTTATCAATTGAAAAAAGAGCGTCCTTCGCTGCAAGCAATTCATCCCCAGGGTTGAACTGAGTAAGCCCCATAACCTTGAGAATATTGTTGTTGTCTGTTAGGGTGGGTTGGGAAGCGGCTCCCACTAGTTCTAATGAGTATTTGGTTGTTCCATTTGTTGTCGTACTTGTTACAGTGGCAGTCACTGTCGGATCGGCTGCCATAATCTTGTCAGCAACCGTCAGTAATGTGTCGGTTGCCAGATCAATAGTAACATCGAGACCATTCACTGTAATCGTCCCTGTGGGTGAAGCGCTTAAACCGAGCATTGAACCTATCGCAGTCGTTTGACTGGTGAAATCGAATGACGCCATTCCATTGGTAATCGATTCGCGTACAGACTCGACCCCACTGAGAAGTCCTAATTGGTTGAGTACATTGCCTGAGCCAACATCAGCTATCCCTACTTTATTTGCAATCCCTGAATCCTTGGCGGTAAGGGTGAGATAGGTACTGTTTTCACCACCGTTAAGTATTGAGGCTACGACCCCGACATTTGCAGTATTAATCTTTCCGGCAACTGTGGCGAGAGTATCCGTTGCTGTGACCGTGATTGCCTTGTTGTTAACTACAATGGAGCCGGTTAGGTTTAAAGCAGAAGTTGAATTGTTATAAGCTTTAGAGCTTATCTTTTGTGATTGAGCTAATTGGCTTACTTTTAGGCTGTAGGTTCCTTGTTGAGCGGTAGAGGTTGTGGCAACAGTGGCTACTTCAGTTTTCGAGCTAGAAACTGTAACGGATGAGAATGCGGTGGTATTAGTTAATGCGCCTAGAGATGCCTGAAGGTTGTTGACCCTGGATTGGAATTGCTGCATTGCAGAAAGCTGATTCGTGAGATCAGTTTGCTGCTTTGTAAGCCTCTGGATAGGCACTTTTTCCAACTGCATCAATTTAGTGATAATCGATTCTGTATCTAGTCCTGATGCTAGACCGTTAAAGTTAATTCCTGTAGCCATCAGTTGTCCTCCGAAACGAACCTGGTATACCTAATTACTAATTATCGTCAGCCACTTTATTAATGCTTATAGGCAAACCTAACAGGTATCCATCACCGCATAACGATCAGAAGCCCCGCCCCGGCTATGCAGGACGGGACCTCTGGGTGGTGGGGTTGGTGGGAGAAAGTCCTATTTAAGCAGCTGTAGGATACTCTGCGGCGCAGTATTTGCTTGCGCCAATACTGCCATGCCTGATTGCTGCAGAATTTGTAGTTTCGTAAATTGAGTGATCTGTTCGGCCATATCGGCATCACGGATGCTCGATTCCGTAGCTGAGAGGTTCTCTTTCGCTACAGATAGCGAACGGATATTACTTTCGAGAACGTTGCTTTGGAATGAACCGATGCTGCCTCTAAGTCGCGAAATCTGAGCAATAGCATCATCGATAATCAGCATTCCTTCAGTAGCGCCTTGTGCTGCAGTTAAATCGATAGAGTCAAAGCTTTTTAACGCAACAGCGCCTGTTCCTAGTCGATTAGCATGAACATCACCGAAAGATACCTGCGCCGTTTGGTTCGGGCTGCCGCCAACTTGGAATTGCACAGATCCTGAAAAGGCAAGACCAATTGTCGTCGCCGCCGCTACTGCGTTTCCTGCTTCTGTAATGAGGACTGAGTTTCCAAATGTGTCTGTTAGTTTTAATCCTGAATCTGTTGTGGATCTCCCGCCAGAGAAAGCAACAGTAGCAACTGCAGTTGAGCCTGTGCTGTTGTAAACAACCGCTGAAACATTATAAACAGCATTTATTCCGGCAACCGATGAGTAGGTAGCGGTGTGGATAGCATTACCGGCATCCTGAATTTGAACGCTATAGTTCGCGCCGTAGTTTTGCTGATCCAATTGAATATGGTCCGTATCGAAACTGGCAAGAACGCCGGTTTGACCGGAGTAGGTATTAATCTTCTGCATAAAAGCAGCAACTGTATCGGTGCTGGAATAGTTGATGCTTACTCCATTGAGGACGATTGCTCCAGTAGTGCCGATTAATGTAGCTGCAGTAGCATAAGTTTTTGCGCCATCAAAAGAGACTTTAGTCGCAGTAGTTGTTCGGGTCATTGTAACGGTACCAGATGAGATAGTCTGTCCGTTAAATGCGCCACTTAATTGTATGGCGGTTACGTTTGCTGGTGAAGATATTGCGGCTGTAACGCCTGAAGACCCATCTAGCAGCTTTTTGTTGCCGAAAGAAGTTTGATTGGCAATTCGGTTAATCGCTTCAGCAATCGATCGAATCTGCGTTTGATCGGCTTGAATAGTATCAACACTATTGACGCCGGTGTTGGCTGCGTGAACAGCAAGAGCTCTTGATTCATTAAGAAGCTTTTGAATCTCACCCAGCGCAGCTTCAGCAGTTTTTGAAAGGTTAGAAGCATCTTGAGAATTGTTTAAAGCCTGCTGAATGCCTGTTATCTGGGCACGCAGATTCTCAGAAATGACTAAGCCCGCAGGATCATCCCCGGCTCGGTTGATTCGCATGCCTGTAGAAAGCCGTTCAACAGCTTTGGCCGTATCATCTGCGGTTATGCTAAGGTTTCGAAGAGCATTCATCGCAGACACGTTGTTATTTATGCGTAGGGGCATTCCTTTATTCCTCCCGACAACTCATGCCTTCTGGCTGAGCTTAATCTTACTTTCAAAGATAGACTTTAAGACTGTCTATGAAGATTATCGGGCAACCCTCGCAATATTTATAGGTTTTATAACATGACTGCAATTTTTGTAGCGGGCGGGAAGCTTATTCCCGCCCGCGGTTATGTTACTTTAGGTGCAAGCTGCTGGATTCAGCAACCCCTTAGAACTATTATCTCAGGAGAGAGAGAACGGCCTGCGGGGCAGAGTTCGCTTGCGCCAGCACGGACAAACCGGACTGTTGCAGGATCTGCTGCTTGGTGAAGTTAGTAATTTCATCTGCGACGTCAACGTCCTGGATGGACGACATAGTAGATGTAAGATTTTCAATGGTGACGTTCAACGAGCGAATATTGCTCTCCAGAACGTTGCGTTGGAACGATCCGAGAGTACCTCTCGTTGTTGTGACTTGGTTGATGGCTTCGTCAATGACCTTGATGGCATTGCTCGCCCCGGTGGCAGATGTCACATCGATGCTGCTGAGATTTAGACCTGCTACGGCAGTTGTACCCAAGTTACTGGCAGCCATATTGGACAACGACATCGTTCCCGTCTCATTAGAATTCGCGCCCAACTGGAAGGTAAGCGCGTTGCTAATGGTCTGACCAACCGTTGTAGCGATAGCGACACCGTTGCCAGCCGCGGTAATGTTCAATGTGTTACCGTAGGTGTCAGTCAACTTTAGCCCAGAGTCTCCGGTTACGCGGCCGCCTGTGAAGGCAACTGTCGCAACTGCGGTGGCGCCCAGACTGTTGTAAACAACCGCTGATACGTCGTACACTCCATTAATGCCTGCAACAGACGAGTAAGCAGCATTGTTGAGTGCGAGGCCGCTATCCGTGAGAGTCACCTTATTGTTCGAGCCGAAGCTTTGTTGAGTTAAGACGATTCCTTGGGTAGCAGTGTGGGATGCCAGTACACCTGTTTGACCAGCGCTCTCGTTGATCTTTTGGACGAAAGCGGCAGCAGTATCAGTAGCGGTGTATGCAATGCTTACGCCGTTAAGGATGATCGAGCCTGTTTTGCCCAATGCCGTTGTTGTTAAAGCGTAGGTGGTACCACCAGTCAAAGCAACCTTTGTAGCTGCAGTGGTCTGGTCCATAGTAAAGAGCCCGCCAGCAATGGCTTGACCATTGAATGATCCGCTGAGGGAGATATTCGATACGTTAGTCGTGTCGGTGACAGCGGCTGAAGCGCCGGCTGTTCCGTCGAGCAACTTTTTGGCGCCAAAGGAAGTGGTTGAAGAGATTCTGTTAATACTGCTGGTAATTGAGGTCAACTGATTCTGGAGCGCCTGAAGGGACCCTGAGTCCTGTGTAGCCGTGTTAGCGGCTGCAACAGCAATACCGCGGGCATCCTTGAGTAGCTTGTTGACTTCATCCATAGCGCCTTCAGCGGTCTTGACCATATTTACGCCGTCTTGCGAGTTGCGGACGGCTTGGTCGAGACCAGAAATTTGGGCGCCAAGTTTTTGGGAAATGATAAGACCAGCAGGATCATCCGCTGCTGAGTTGATGCGCAAGCCAGTAGATAACCGCGTAACCGACTTGCTGAATTCATTAGATGTGATTCCTACGTTTCGTAAAGCATTCATTGCAGAAACGTTTGTGTTAATTCGAATTGCCATTCGTCAGATCCTCCATGATTTGAACTAATGTTTTTCTATCCATGATCGGTGTTGGGGGTGACCAGACAACGCCCCCATCGGGGTTTTTATTTCTGATCCACTGCACTTCTTGGCGCTTCGCCAAACATTGCAGATTGCCCACACCCATCCTCGGGTCGAGAACATTCTTAGGCTGTCCTTGCTATGGTTTCTTTCCATGTCAGTAAAATATATGGGCTGGTAAATATACTGGGTTTTTAGAAAAAAGCAAATAAATTAATTTCTATTGTTAGCCCTCCCCCTCGATATCCGCCATGGGATGTCGGTAAGCTGAATCAACTCATCGTCGAGATGGGGCAGGGGAGGTTCTGGAATGACTCATGGAACATAGCGAATTCAGAGTGAGGATTACTCCAGAACTCCTTGAAAAAGTGGGACATAGAATCTCAAATCCGCCTCCCTGAGTAGGCCGTCAGGCCATATCGAAGGGTTCTGGAGACAAGCCAAGCGGTTGAAACCACGTGAGGGATAGACCCCCCCACCTGTATCCTCCCACTACGCATTAAGGTTTGCGCATATTGATGGGGTTATTTGGGTAGGGGGTGGAGGGGACTGACCTGCCCCCATTCGTTACACTTTCCTTACAACCGCCATAGGGGTCTGTTCGGAACCTTGGCCTAGGGGGTTGTCTTTGAATGCGGCTCTTATCAATTCTCTATCTACGCCTTTTGATGCTCCTAATACTTCTACTCCTAGGT
>JBAXQP010000037.1 GCA_037131655.1 bacterium
ACCGAATTAAAGAAGAGATAGGTTTCGAAGCAAAACTATTGCCTAGCGGTCAAGAGGAAAAGTAGTCTCCAGAAATAGATAATTAATGATAGATAATACGGAAGTTATTGAAGAAGGGAAGACTAGCGCGGGGATTGGGATTTCTTGGCGGGCCGTTGTTATTGGCTTGTTATTAATCCCAATTAACGTGTATTGGGTAATTCTATCGGAACTTAGGTGGGGGGTAATTCTAACTCTCAATCCGCTATTTGTTACGCCTATTTTCTATCTGTTGGGTTTAGTTGGCATTAACGTTCTTTTGCGACGAGTGGCGCCTAAGCAGGTGCTTAAGCCTTCGGAGATGGTGATTATCTACATTATGCTCGTGCTCTCATGCACGATTGCTACAATGGATTACATCATTAACCTTATCTCCTTTATGCCCTATGCGCGTTGGAATGTCACGTCTGATAATAACTGGGCTACCAATATCTTCCCCTATCTGCCTAAACATCTTTTGGTTTGGAACAAGAGCTTGCTGGAAGGTTATTATTATGGCAACTCGACGATGTATCGTCCTGCTGTGTTGCTCATGTGGGCAGGGCCGTTGGCATTTTGGTCGTTTTTCATCTTTACTTCCAGTTGGATTATGTTCTGCATAAACGTCCTGCTTCGAAAAGCTTGGATGGACAACACGAAGCTAACTTATCCAACTGTTCGTTTGCCATTTGCGTTAACAGAGGAAGATAAGCCTGGCTCGATGCTTCGGTCAAAAGTGCTTTGGTCAGGATTTGTTGTTGCTGCGGGTATAAGTTCTCTTAATCAGCTTCACAATTGGTTTCCATCAGTGCCATTTATTCAAGTGCAACCGTGGTTTATCCCCCAATCGGAAGCTTGGATGGGAGGCTCGGCGCTTCGAACGACCTTTTATCCATTTGCAATTGGGTTGGCATTCCTCGTGCCGTTAGATATTTCATTCTCATGCTGGTTTTTCTATCTCTTTTTGAAGTTGCAAAGCGTTGCCGGTTTTTATGCGGGCCTGAATGGTATTCCCGAATTCCCTTGGCGAGGGGAACAGGCAGCTGGTGGGTGGTTTGCATTTGGAATTCTATTGCTTTGGAGCAGTCGGAAGTATCTCAAAGGGGTATTGCGAACCGCATTTAATAATGATGGTTCCGATAATGGAGAGCCTATCTCCTATCGCGCTGCATTTTGGGGATGGCTGATTGGGTCCATTATCTTTTTTGCCTTCTGGCTTGCTGCGGGGATGAGCCTGTTTTGGGCTTCTTTCACGATGTTCTCCTACTTTATGGTATCTATTGCCATAACACGCATACGAGCTGAGGCGGGAGCGCAGCATTCGGTCTGGTTAATGGAACCATTTCGGATGGTCAGACCATTCGGCTCTAATTTCGTCGGATCGGGAAGCATGGCGGGAAGCGCTGTGAGCCACTGGTTCTGGGATATGAACCGAAGCCACATGATGCCAGCTCAGATGGAGGCTTTCAAGCTTGCCAAAGATCATGGCATGAATCTGCGCAAGCTGGTTATACCGATGATTCTTGCTATCGTTATCGCTACAATTGTTGGAATGTGGTCGAGCCTTCATGTTTTATATAAAGACGGGGCTGTAATGAGCGTAGGGTATGGTGGATATACAGGTTATGAAGCATACGAATGGCTCAATAAGGCGGTGAATGGGGGATTTCCTGCCGAGATTCAGCGTTTCTGGGGTATCGGTGTAGGTGCTGCATTCGTCACAATACTTACGGTTCTTCGTGAGCGTTTTGCATGGTTTCCTTTCCATCCTTTAGGTTTCTGCGCCTCATTTGGTATGTATTTGCATTGGGTTCCGTTTTTTGTGGCATGGTTAATAAAGTTGGTTGTCCTGCGATTTGGTGGGTTTAAAGCTTATAAAGCTGTGATGCCGTTCTTTATTGGGCTAATCTTGGGTGATTACATCACCGGCGCTATATGGTCGCTAATAGGTATCTTCTACCATATACCGGCTTACCAGATATTCGGTTAATTTGATGAGAGGGAAGAGAATATTGGCTTTTGTGGAAGAGAAAAAAGAAAAGGTTGAGACTTCCAGTCGAGTATTTTACGGCAGGGCATTGCTGATAGGAATGCTTCTGGTGCCGTTTAATGTATATTGGATTGTCCTATCGGAAATCCGTTGGGGCAATCTATTAACCGGTAATCCGCTCTTTGTAACTCCTATCTTTTTTCTTTTCGTTATGATGGGCATTAACCGAATGCTCAACAGGTTCGCCCCCAAGCTAGTTCTTCAACCTGCCGAGTTCGTGATTATTTACGTGATGCTCGTCATCTCTTGTGCTATCGCGGCGCAAGAGTATATGGGCAATCTTATGGCAACCATACCATGGCCTCGATGGTTTGCAACCACCCAGAATGGCTGGGAAAAGAATATGTTTCCACACCTTCCGCATTGGATGTTTGTATGGGACAAGAAGTTGCTGGAAGGTTTTTTTCAGGGCAATGGTTCAGTATGGGATCCAGGAGTTTTGCGCATGTGGCTGACTCCGATGGCGTTCTGGTCAATCTTTATCCTCACCTCCGGTTGGATTATGTTTTGCCTTAATGTTATCCTTAGGAAAGCTTGGATGGATAATACAAAGCTTTCCTATCCCATGGTCCGACTGCCATTGGCGATGATGGAAAAAAATACCCCGACTTCACTTATGAACTCGCCGGTGTTGTGGTTAGGTTTCATTTTGGCAGGTAGTGTTTGTTTCCTCGGACAGCTTCACTTATGGTTTCCGAGTGTTAATAGTATAAATCTGCGATTAACAACCTTTGACTTTAGCTCTCCTCCATGGAGTGCAATCGGCCAAATAGGCATTAGCTTCTACCCCTTTGTTATTGGTTTAGCTTTCTTAGTGCCATTAGATGTCAGTTTTTCATGCTGGTTCTTCTATCTATTTTATAAGTTTGAGCAATTTATTGGCGGGCAATGGGGACTGGCGAGCGTTGCGGGATTTCCTTTTCGAGATGAACAAGCAATGGGTTCCTGGTTCATGTTTTCTCTTATCCTAGTATATACAAGTAGGAAGTATCTAAAGCAAGTGTTCCTGATAGCGTTTAAGAACAGGGATGGCTCTGATTCGGAAGAACCAATTTCTTATCGCGCAGCCTTCTTGGGGGCAGTGATTGGATCAATTATTGTAACTATCTTTTGGGTGGCTGCAGGTATGGGGATTGCCTGGGCTTTGGTCACCAATGCGATTTTCTTCCTTGTCTCTATAGTCATTACGAGAGTAAGAGCGGAAGCAGGCGCTCAACATACGATGCGTTTTCTCGACCCGGGAAATGTCGCTCACCTTTTCAATTCGTCTATGTTTGGACCGGCGGCATTGGCTGCGACAGCGTCTAACCACTGGATTTGGCGAGACAATAGAAGCAACATGATGCCAAATCACATGGAAGCTTTTAAGATTGCCAAAGAACAGGGGATGAACCTGCGTTCGCTAGTTGTTCCAATGGTGATTGCGTTGGTGCTGGCTACGGCAGCGGGTTTCGGGTCGATGTTGCACGTGATCTATAAAGAAGGCGCAATGGCAGGTTGTGAACCTACTTTTCCTAAACATGCAGGCGGAGAAGCTTTTCATAATTGGCTTAGCGGCGCTTTGAGTAATGGGTTTCAACCGGATGCAACTCGATGGGGGGTTACCATTTTCAGCGCAGGATTTGTCATCTTCTTGTCATGGCTGCGCGAATGTTATTCCTGGTTTCCATTCCATCCGCTTGGATTCTGTTTGAGCTTCGGTATGGGTTGGCATTGGGTGCCATTCCTGATAGCATGGATCTGCAAGTTTTCAATTCTCAGAATAGGCGGCCTCAATCTTTACCGTCAGGTAATGCCTTTCTTTTTGGGGCTTATTTTAGGTGACTACGTCATGGGCGCCTTCTGGTCCCTAATCGGTGTTATCTATCACTTACCGGCTTATCAGATTTTCCCGTAGTAGGGTAATGTTCAGTTAGTTTGATGTGTCATTGTCATGGGCACGAAAAATCCCTCGCAATGACAACAGAGGATAGTATGCTTAGTGGCTATT
Organism: bacterium; assembly: GCA_037131655.1. NCBI lineage: Bacteria > bacterium. The sequence continues at coordinate 4,059 of JBAXQP010000037.1, forward strand.
GAACAGGCGGCAAATGAGAACGGGACTATAGTTGCGGCGAAGGTATCTTATCGCCGGGCGTTCTTGTTGGGCTTGATTTTGATGCCGATTAACGTGTACTGGGTGATAGCCGCAGAGTTGCGGTTTGATCTGGTGATGTCTCTCAACCCGCTATTTATAACTCCTGTTTTCTATCTCTTTGTTTTATGGTTCGTTAATCTGCTAATCGAGAAGCTATTCCCCAAGTACATTCTGAAACCACATGAGCTGGTTGTTATCTATGTGATGTTAGTAATGTCCTGCACGATAGCTTCTGTGGACTATCTAATCAACCTAATCTCGCTCATGCCATGGCCGCAGCATTTAGCCGAGACTTATCCTGGATTTATAAAACCAGCCTTGCCATATCTCCCAAAATGGCTATTTGTTTGGGATAGGCAGGTCGTTAAGGACTTATTTAGCGGAGATGCGACAGTATTCAGCTACAGGGTGCTTCGGGCATGGCTGCCACCGTTAGGGTTTTGGTTGATATTTATCACTGCATCCTGTTGGATTATGCTTTGCATGACCGTTATGATTCGCAAGGCATGGATGGAGAATGTGAAGCTCTCCTATCCAATTGTAAGATTACCCTTTGCGATGACCGAGCGAAATACTCCAGCTTCGCTTATGCGCTCGCATGTAATGTGGTTTGGGTTTGGGATAGCAGCTTTTCTGGGTATCCTTAAGCAATTGAATCACTGGTACCCCTCAATTGTTAGTATTCAAACAGGATCTCAGTGGATTCCAATCAATACCGCCCCTTGGAGCGCTATGGGGGCAATTCCTGTTTCGTTTTATCCATTTGATATCGGCCTGGCTTATTTAGTCCCTTTGGATGTCTCATTCTCCTGTTGGTTCTTTTATCTATTGTATCGATTTGAAAGTGTGTTATTGTCTGTTGTTGGGCTTGGCTCTGTCAATCACGGCCAATTAGGCATTGAACAGGGATTGGGTGCTTGGTTTTCGTTTGCTTTAGTGCTGATTTGGGGCATTCGAAAGCATCTTCGCCATGTTATTCAGATTGCTGTGCACCCTGATGGATCTGATTCAGGTGAGCCGATGTCCTATCGACTTGCCTTTTTCGGTCTTATTGCTGGAGGAATTGTATTCGTTGGTTTCTGGTGGGCAGCGGGAATGAACCCGCTTTGGTCTTTTTTAATGATGGTCACCTATTTGCTGGTCTCCATCGCTATCACCCGTGTTCGAGCAGAAGCTGGCGCGCAGCATGTTGTTTGGGCAATGAACCCGCTTCGAATTATTCAATTATTTGATTCGAGGTTGTTCTCCCAAGAAACGATTGCAGCCTCAGCAATGAGCCACTGGTATGTTCGTTTCGAACGAAGCCATATGATGCCAAGTCAAATGGAGGCATTCAAACTGGCGGGTGAGCATGGGATGAACATGCGTAAGTTAGTGGCGCCTGTCTTGATTGCGTTAGTGCTTGCAACCATTGTAGGAATGGGTTCGAGCCTTCATGTTTTATTAAAGCATGGAGTTGTCAATGCTCCGGGGTACTATACTGGTGCAGCTAATGAAGGGATTAATTGGTACGCCCGAACAGTGACCGGCGGATACGAAGGGCAAGGCCATGTTGGTGTCGTAGCAGGCGCAGCGGTATTCGTATTCTTTCTGGCATGGCTCAGAGAAAAAGCTGCATGGATGCCTTTTAATCCATTAGGCTATTGTATCGGCTTCGGAATGAACTATCATTGGGTACCCTTTTTGATAGCTTGGCTGATCAAGCTGTTCGTTTTAAGGTTTGGTGGGCTTAAGCTTTTCCGGCAAACTCTCCCTTTCTTCCTGGGATTGGTGCTTGGAGATTATATTACTGGAGCGGTATGGTCACTGGTTGGTTTGCTGACAAACTTGCCGCCGATTAGGATTTTTCTATAGGTATGTCTTAAATGCACTCAAACAATGAGTTTAAGGATAAAGAACCGACAATAAAGGAGCGCACTAACTATACGCGTGCGCTTATAATCGGCATCATTCTTGTTCCCTTTAATGCTTATTGGATTGCCTTATCGGAGCTGCGCTACACATTAATATTAACCGCGAATCCTCTTTTCGCCACGCCGATTTTCTATCTGTTTTCTTTAGTTGGAGTGAATGCATTATTGCACCGCTTCGCTCCCAAGTATATTTTTAAGCCAGCCGAGCTAATTATTATTTACATCATGCTGGTGATGTCCTGCACGGTTGTCACGTTTGATTATCTGTTGAACTTGATGTCGACGATGTGGTGGCCGGCTTTGCAAGCTTCTCAGGAGAACCAATGGGCTAATATGATGTTCCCCGTGCTTCCCAAAGAGCTACTTGTTTGGGATACTAATTTGCTTGAAGGAATAACTAACGGGAAAGCATCTTTTAACGAACCGGCAGTCCTGATGATGTGGCTAAAGCCGTTGGCATTCTGGTCAACCTTTATTTTGGTTTCGGGCTGGATTATGTTCTGTATGAACGTAATTTTGCGCAAAGCCTGGATGGAGAATAACAAGTTGACGTACCCCATCGTTCGCTTGCCATTGGAACTGGCGGAAGGCAACTCGCCGAATTCAATATTAAAATCGTGGGCGCTATGGGCGGGGTTTATACTTGCAGCTTCATTAAGTTTGCTCGAACAACTTCATCAATGGGTGCCAGCTGTTACCACTATTCCTACAGGCATCCAATGGCTTAATTTCCCTGATAAACCTCCCTTTAATGCAGCCAATCCGATTACGCTCTCTTTCTATCCATTTGCGATTGGCCTCGGTTTTCTTGTTCCTCTTGATGTGTCATTCTCATTCTGGTTTTTCTACATATTTATCCGACTGGAAGGTGTTCTTGGCTCTGTTTTTGGTCTTAGCGCTATACGAGGGTTTCCATACGTGTACGAGCAGACGATGGGAGCATGGTTGGCCTTTGGGTTTGTATTAATCTGGAGCTCTCGAAAGTATTTGAAAGACGTTGTGAGGATAGCATTCCAAAAAGATGGTTCTGATGCGGAGGAGCCTGTGTCTTATCGCATTGCGCTGCTCGGACTGATCGGAGGGGCAATCTTTTTCATGGGCTTTTGGATGTGGGCGGGGATGACCTTCCTTTGGGCATTTATTGTGATGGGCATTTATTTCCTCGTCTCCATAGCCATTACGCGTATCAGGGCTGAAGCCGGAGGTCATCACAGTATCTATGTATTGGAACCATTATCAATTGGCAGTATGTTTAGTTCGAGTGCGGTGGGCGCAACGACACTAGCCGCAATGAGCGTGAGCCACTGGTTCTGGCGTCTTAATCGCAGTCACATGATGCCGTCTCAGATGGAAGCCTTTAAGATGGCCAAAGATCAGGGAATACGTCTGAAAACGCTAATTGCCCCTATCTTCATCTCCATCGTGCTAGCTACTATTGTGGGAATGTGGGCTTGTTTACATATCTTCTATCGAGATGGGCGTAATCTTGTCAATGGGTTCTCATGGACTGGAGCGGGAGAAGGCTATGCTTGGTTAGAAAATGCTTTGAGCGGGGGGTATAAACCGGAGCACAACAATTGGGGCGGGGTTATACTTGGCGGCTCTTTTGTGCTTTTATTGTCCAGATTTCGAGAGCTTTATAGCTGGTTTCCTTTCCACCCCCTCGGCTACTGTATGGCCTACACTATGAACTATCACTGGATGCCGTTCTTTATTGCCTGGATATGCAAGTTCGCTATCCTTCGATACTGCGGCCTGAAGGTGTATCAATCCGCAGTTCCGTTCTTTCTTGGGCTTGTACTCGGCGATTTCATCACGGGCTCATTGTGGTCGCTAATAGGCATTAATCTGAATGTTCCTGCGCATCGGTTGTTTATGTTTTTAGGCCAGTTCGGTGTAAAATAGCCTTATGAATGAAGATCAGGAGCTAGAGCAGCCGATTGAGAGCAAGCAGGTTTTTTATTTAAGAGCGCTTGTTATCGGGGTATTGCTGATCCCATTTAATTGCTACTGGCTTGCTGCGGCAGAGCTTCGCTGGTATGTGATGCTTACGCTTAACCCCCTCTTTATTACCCCGATTTTCTACCTGTTCATTCTTGCCCTTGCCAATATGGCGCTCCGGCGGTTTCTGCCTAAGTATGTCTTGAAGCCTGCGGAGTTAGTAATTATCTATGTGATGCTGGTAGTATCCTGTACTCTCTGCACCCAGGACTATTTACGCAACCTAGTCCAAGCCATCCCTTTCCCCCGTTGGTTTGCTACTGCGGAAAATCGGTGGGAGACTGATATGTTTCACCACTTGCCGCAATGGCTGTTGGTGTGGGACAAGAAGCTTCTCGAAGGCTATTTCCGGGGCGACAGTTCACTCACCCCCTCTGTCATTCGAATGTGGTTCTTGCCGCTTGCATTCTGGTCGATCTTCATCATAACTTGCGGCTGGATTATGCTTTGCATGAGCACTCTGCTCAGGAAATCCTGGTCAGACTACACTAAACTTTCTTATCCTATTGTTCGTCTTCCGTTTGCTTTGACTGAAAACCCACATCCTGGGGCGGCGCTTCGTTCGCCTATCCTTTGGGCCGGATTTGCACTTGCGGCTGGGATTAGCGCTAATAACCAACTTCATCAGTGGTTTCCGATGATTAGGGAGATACAAGTACGGGCGCAGCCGATCGGCTTTTCTAACCCTCCTTTAAGCGCATTAGGCGGGGCAGCGCTGACACTTTATCCCTTCTCAATCGGACTCGCCTTCCTGCTCCCTCTCGATGTTTCATTCTCCTGTTGGTTCTTCTTCTTGCTTTTCAGACTGCAAGCCCTTGTAGGCTATCAGATGGGTTATGGCAACGTGCAGGACTTTCCTTATGTGCATGAGCAAGCGATTGGGGGGTGGACTGCCTTTGGGCTTTTATTGCTTTACAGCAGTCGTAATCATCTGAAAGAAGCTGTCCGCGTTGCCCTCAGGCCTGATGGCTCAGATAAAGATGAACCGATGTCCTATCGGATTGCCTTTTGGGGGCTATTGATTGGATGCGCTATATTCTTCGTCTTTTGGTTAGAAGCAGGGATGAGCCCCGGTTGGGTCTTATTTAGTTTGGGTGCCTATATGCTGACTTCGATAGTCATTACAAGAATTCGAGCAGAGGCCGGTGGGCAACATACTTTTGCAGATTTAGAGCCGGCCGGGTTTATGCGTTTATTTGATTCGAATACCGTTGGCTCCAATAACCTTGCTGCTGGCGCCCTTAATCATTGGTATTGGCGTTATAACCGGAGCCACATGATGCCCAATCAGTTGGAGGGCTTTAAGTTGGGCCAGGATAATAAGATGAACCTGCGCTCCCTGGTGCTCCCCATCATGATTGCTATGGTGGTGGCGACTATCTTTGGGATGTGGGCGTATCTGTATGTCTCCTATACCGAAGGCGCTTCCGCCCGATGCTTAGGTTTTACAACGGGCGCAGGTAATGAAGCATTCGGCCCCTTAGGCTCCGCGCTTAAAGATGGGTATAAGACAGAAGCAGGGAAGTGGGGGGTAGTCGCCAGTGCAGCCTTATTTGTCGGGTTCCTCTCCTATATGCGTGCTAGCTACAGCAGTTTCCCGTTCCACCCATTAGGTTATTGTATTGCCCCCGGCCTCGTCTGGCATTGGATGCCTTTCTTCGTTGCATGGGTCATCAAATTCACGATCCTACGCTACGGAGGCCTCCGCACTTATCGCCAAGTGCTTCCCTTCTTCCTGGGTTTAATCCTTGGTGATTACGTTGCCGCAGCCCTCTGGTCACTAATCGGCGTAATCTTTCACATGCCCGCCTATCAGGCGTTTCATTAATCATTTATAAAAAAATAGGGCCTCGGGGGTAGAGATTAACTCACCCCCGAGGCCCTGTGTGTTAGTGGTTACGGTGTGGTTATGCTGATAGTCACCCAAGCGGACGTGCCGCCAAGGTTGAATGCACGGACTCTGAGATAGAAGGTCGTGCCGCGAGCCACATTCCCCGTTCTGTACGTGATCGCGTTCGCGCCCAGCGTGGCAGTGCCCCCGATGGGAACGAAGTTCGGGTCGAGACTATACTGAACGGTGTAACCGGTATTGTTGGTGGCCACGTCTGTCCAGTTCAGCGTGATCCTAGCGTTGGTATTGTTTCGTATCGCAGCTGTAACAGTTACGTTCGTCGGCGCAGCCGGAAGGCTGGGTACGACCACCGTTGCTGTGTTGGTATAAGCCGATGAGATAGCACCGGCTACAGCCATAACACGATAGGCGTAGGTATTGCCAGCTGCTACAGTCGTGTCGACATAGGTAACACCGCCTGTGCCGTTCCGCGGACCTCGCGCTGCAATCTGGCTGAATGCCCCCCCGTTAACAGATCGCTCCATGATGAAGCCCGTTTCGATGGTGGAGTTATCTCTAAAGGTCAAACTTACCTGTGTGACTGCATTAAGTGTAGCAACCAGGTTGGTCGGGGCTAGAAGGATCACAGATACGCTGGCTGTGTTGGAATAAGCCGATGACAAAGCACCGGCTACAGCCTTAACACGGTAAGCGTAGGTATTGCCAACTGCTACAGTCGTGTCGAGATAGGTAACATTGCCTGTGCCAGCGTTTGCAGCCAGCGCAACGAGTTGAACAAATGCCCCCCCGTTAACAGATCGCTCCATGATGAAGACCGTTTCGATGTTGGAGTTATCTCTGAAGGTCAAGCTTACCTGCGAGCCTGCATTAAGTGTAGCAACCAGGTTGCTCGGCGCCACCGGTAGTCGAAGTACCACAGTCACCGTGTTCGAGTAAGCCGATGAAAGGGTTCCGTTCTTGGCATAAACACGGTAGGCATAGCTATTACCTGCGACCACGGTTGTGTCGAGATACGTGACGTTGCCGGTGCCTGTAAGTGGCCCTGGCGCTGCCAGTTGGGCAAATGCCCCACCGTTCACGGAGCGTTCGATCACGAAGCCCGTCTCGTTGGTGGCATTATCCATCCAAGTGAGTTGGATCTGCGGTCCTGCCTGAAGAACGGCAGCCAGATTTGTCGGCGCCGCCGGCGGTGTGGGGACGGGCGTCAGGATCGACGAAGTGTTAGACCAGGCGGAGTAGCTGATTGTGTTCTCAGCGCGGAGCCTGTAGTAGTAAGTGATTCCCAGTTCTACGGTGGTGTCCACAAACGCCGTCGCAGCCGGATCGGCCACGCTGAACTCCGCTACTCCCAGAGTGAAGTCAGCGTCAGTTGCTCGCTGGATCAGCAGGTTAGTAGCTGCGGGAACCGTGGAGTTGTTCGTCCACGCCAAGTCCACCGAGCCACCCCAGACGGCTGTCAGACTCGACGGGACGGCAGGCGAGACCAGGAAGTCAATCGGCCGCATCATCTCCATTTCCTCGTGGCTGAGGACGTGGCAGTGAAGCATGTACTCCCAGCCGTAGTTGTAGGGCGCGTTGCTGATGATCACCGGGCCATTCCCTGTGACAGGGTCCCAACTCTGCCAAGTCGCGCCCACCGGCATCGTTGGATCAAGTAAACGGACACTATCAGGAATCTTGAAGGGGATGTCAGGAGCATACGGTCGCATCGCAACTATCGTGTCTTCAAGCGGGCTGACTCTGATAGTTTCCTTCCAGCCAAGCTCGTTGGCGTCCGGCAGTCTGATCGCGCCGTCCCATCCGACACGGTTGACCAATTGAACGTTAAATAGGTGGAAGTGGATGGGATGGGTGTCCACGCCGTTGTGCGTGAATTTCCATATCTGGGTACCATCACCAAGAACGGGTGTTAACAGAGTCGCCGTCGTGTTGTTCACGAGAATCTCAGTGGACGGGTCCATGTAGGCCAACGGGCTGAAGGCCTGTGTCAGAGCATTGGTCCCAGGGACTTCGGTGCCCAGCTTGCCACTCATCCGTCCCCACTGGTCGTATACCCCACCCATCTCGTCATGGAGGGCTTTCCGGGCCATTGGGATTGAGAGCCGCGTGCCGTCGAGAGTCTCGAAGGGCAGTGAGGTGGTGGATATCCCGGAGTAGCCCCACCATGGCGAAGCTGCCGGAAAGAGTTTGTCGGGGTTTTTCCCGATCGGCCTTGTATAGGCCGAATCGTAGGCCGACTGCCCTACGAGTATCGGATCCTGTGCCCGCTCAAACACACCAGGATGCCCCGTCGCCGAGGCCCACTCGGTCTCAAGCGCGGTCTGACCGAGCCATGGGTCGACCACAGCGTCGGCGCGGACAATGATCTGCATGACCGTGCGCACGTTGGGACCGAAGCCCGGCAGAGTCGGCCAATGGCTGCCTGTATCGCGCATGTCGGGCATGCCGGTGTAGTAATCCTGGCGAGGGTCGAGCGCAGGGAACGCCACTGGAGCGTCGTTGTAGAGAATCAGGGTCTTGCCGGCATAGCCGGAGAAGTCAACAATGACGTCAGCGCGTTCCGCACACCCCAGGAGGAGTGAATGATCGATGACGTTGCCCATGTTGAATGTCGTCTGGTCCCAGTTCCAGGTAATCGGCCGGGCGGGAATCACCGCAGGCGCGGGAAGGAAGCCTCCCTCGGTGCCGATCTGGATCCAGTCGGGACCTTTCAGAGCAGGATCAGGCACGCCGCCTTCTCTTCCGTCCATCGGCCAGTCGACAGGTAAGCTCCCGTCATTGCATGCCGGCACCATTTTGACCTCGGTCAACGGCGACGATCGCTGAGGGTCCGGAACCGATACAGCCGGGTCGGCAACGTAGAACTGCAAGTTGAAGAATCTGTCGTTCGCCGCGTTTAGGATTCGGAAGCGGTAGGCCTTCGGATCCACAGTGAGCGTGGGATAGGCCGTTCCGTTGACGAGCGGGGTGTCGTTATAATGCTCCATCCCTACGGATGGGTCAGGCACGCCAGGCATGTACTTCGGCTCCCAAGGGCGCGTCGCAGGGCCGTCACTAAGGTACGGCACTCCGTTGGGATCGATATCGCCCGCGAACCAGGAATCGTAGTATGGGTTCGGCACTGGCCCGTGCTGGATATCCGTCACCGGTGGCCAGAACCAGGGACCATAATGCCAGCGGCCCATGGGAGCCATGCCGGAGAGGTCAGCCGGGTTTTGCGCCGGCATGTAAACGTGAGGGACCCAGAGGTCGCCGGTCTTGAAGTCGGGATAGCCGTTCCCGTCTCCATCAGCGCCGGTACCCCAGCGCCAGGTTGGATCGGTATCGCCGATTGTGGCGGCGTCCACGAATGTCTTGTCCTGGATGATCAACGGAATTTGCTCTGCCGGAATGTAGTTGCCGGCGACCAGCGCATCCTCTACTGGATCCTGAATCACATAGCCCGCTGCCTCGCCGACATAAACGTTGAGTCGGGTGATTCCATACACGTGGTCGTGGAAGAACATCAGACGGGAACTCTGCTGGTTAGTCCAATAGAAGGTCATGCCACCGGGACCGGGATCGGGCATATCCGGCACGTTGGTCACGCTGACGCCCTTGGGATAGACGGTGCTCTCACCTGCGGGAGTCGTCCACTGGTGGGGAGTCCCATCGCTGATCCACGGGGTGGCTCCGCCGTGAAGGTGCAGCGTCGCGCGGTTCTGCTTGTACGGGCTGACGCCATCAGGTCCGACGCCCGCGCCCATCGCCGTGGTGTCGGTGGGGATGAAGAGGTCACCACCCGCGTCGATTGGAAGCTGGTTGACGAACTTGACGCGCGTCGGTCGGTCCCTCTCGGCGAGGATGGTCGGGCCGAGGTAGCTGGGCGGGGTGACCTGTCCGCCGGAGGAGTTGAGT
>JBAXQP010000038.1 GCA_037131655.1 bacterium
ATATAAGGCGGCGTGCGGAATCGAACCGCAGAATAAAGGTTTTGCAGACCTTCCCCTTGGCCACTTGGGTACGCCGCCATATGGCTCTATTATACTGTGAGCCTTGCCTAAGGTCAAGAGCAGTACGGCTTGAAGTAGTAGAAAGCAGACAGGAAACCTACTTTGAAGAATTAATTTGATTGCGATGAGCGATGGCTTTGTAATAGACTTGTTCTGTTTGCTTGGCCAAAGTATCCCAACCTAATCGGGTGTGCCTAAGTGTTTCAGCTCCCTGAGCCATACTCTCTCGAAGCGCATCATCCTTTAATAAACGAATCACTGCCTCAGCCACTGCTGCAGGATCTTTTGGCGGCACAACAAGCCCTGAGACTCCGTCATCAACTATCTCAGGCAGTCCGCCGGTATTTGTTACGATAACGGGCTTTCCAAACCCAATTGCAATCAATGCGACCCCGCTTTGAGTAGCATCATTATAAGGCAACACAACGATGCTCGCTTCTGCATAGTGTCGGGCTACCTCTTCCGGCGAAATAAATCGCTCATCGAGTTCAATTCTGTCATCTGCCTGAAGCTCAGTGCGATAGTTATCAAGATCAGGCCCAGTCCCTGCAACCACAAGATGAGCATTCGGGCATTCCTCTCTAATTCGCTTCCACGCCTCCATCAACACCCCAAGCCCCTTATATTCGTTAATTCGGCCAAAAAACAAAAGATTGCCCGATTTCTCTTTGTATTCAGGCTTTTTTAAGCTGTTATAGACATTAATAGCTCCATGTAGAACGACAGAAATCCGCTCAGGATCGAGGTTTGGATAAGCTTTTATTAAGTCCCGCTTAACGTTTTCGCCATGAACAATAATCATATCAGCCCTCGCTCTAAGGGCATCCATTAAGGGTTTCCTACTACGGTAATAACGCATGAAATCCACTTCGCCTGTATGAGGCACAGGGTCATGAACGGTAAGAACTATGGGCAGCTTTTTTTGCATCAACAACATTGAAATCATCATAGGATCTGCCGTTTCTTGAATGTGGATGATATTACACTTGTGTTGATGGACAGCTTTCCAAAACCCAACAAAACGATCGATTGTATAGAGAGGATTTTTTAGTTTTACATCTCTCTCAATGCGAACATTTATTCTAGGGCAAAAGAAATCACTTTCATTATTGATTTGAACCAAAGCAAGAGATTTTGGAGTAGTGATATAAAAGAGCGAATGTCTATTTGCCAGCTCGTTAGCTAATTCAAGAACCGCTTGTGTATGCCAGTAAGCACCGAATAAAACCCGTAAAGCTTGGTCGTTATTTTCCAAAATCACAATTTCCCTCTCCTATAATCCACCAGTTTCTTAAAAAAATCAGATTTTATGTCGGTATCCAGGTTCGCAGGCCATCCTCAACAAAGTTGAAATTTACGACTTATCCATCCAAAAACTTTAGAAATCCATGCTCGGAGAAACGTCGATTTTGATAGCAGAGAAAGAACATCAGTCCCCCCACCACCAAAGCCGATGCGCAAAGGCGCACGCGCACGGATATTCATAAATATTGCTCCACTCGGAATATGGTTTATATTATAGGCTAAACAACAGAGTTTGACAACAGCAGAAGTTTTATAAATGCTGTATAACCACGCAATCTCCCTCCCATTCAAGGTATTAATGTGGTGTATATGGGGCAATCAATGTCTATAGCTATTCGTAAATGGGGAGCGCTTTTTAGCGCTTACTTTCAAGATGGGTTAGCCTATCGCGCTTCGGGATATATCTGGCTGATGACAGATGCTATCCCCGCATTAATTATGCCTCTCGTTTGGTTGAGCGCTTATAATGGTCGTCCCGCGATAGCCGGGTATTCTCCTTCACAAATGGTCATGTACTATCTGGTCATGGTCACCATCACAAACTTCATCACTTCCCACCTCATGTGGGAGATTGCGATGGAAATAAAAGAAGGCTTTTTTTCGGTCTATTTGGTGAGGCCTATTAGCTTTTTTCAGCATCAATTTATTCGCAATCTAGCCTGGCGAACGATTCGAACGGGGATATTCCTGCCGGTAGGTTTCGTTTTGCTGATGATTTTTAAAGAGTATGTTCAGTGGGGTAATTTTTACTTAGGCTGGCAAGTCTGGGTTGCTATCTTACTTGGGCACACACTCTCATTTACGCTCGTTTTTGCTATGTCTCTGCTTGCGTTATGGCTTCAGGAAGCGCATTCAGTTTACGAACTTTATTACATACCATCGCTCTTTTTGTCAGGTCAGCTGGTCCCATTATCAATTTTGCCTACATGGGCATTAGGGATATCAGCGATTCTGCCATTTCGCTACACCCTCGCCTTGCCGACTGAATTAATAGTAGGCCGCCTCAGCCCCGAGGCAGGCACTCAGCAAATATTAATTCAGCTCATATGGATAACTATCGCCGTTATAGCTGGACAATTCTTATGGCGAAAAGGGTTGAAGCATTATACAGGTGTAGGACAATGAGAAGACTGTTCAAGCTTTACTTAGTATTTATTCAGAACAGCCTGGCGCGCGAGGTCGAGTTTCGTGCAAATTTCTTCGCAAAACTTCTACAAGGCACTATCTGGATCGTGTTCTTTCTCATGCTTGTTATCGTAGTCTTCTCCAAGACTAACATGGTGGCGGGTTACAATAAAAACGAGATGTATGTGCTGATGGGAACGGCCTACCTGCTCAGCGCTGTGTTCAACATGATCTTTGGGTTTAATTTACAGGAGATACCTACCTCTGTCAGGATGGGAACGCTGGACTATGTGCTGGTAAAGCCGGTGGATAGTCAGTTTTATGTCAGCATGCGAAAACTGAGTTTTGATTCACTAGGAACTTCCCTTTTCGCTCTTGGGTTAGTTGCCTATGGTTGTGCTCAAGTTGGTATTGTGCCAAGCTTATGGCAAATTTTAAGCTATATAATTTCTGTAACCTGTGCCATTATTATTTTTTACTCGTTTGAGTTCATACTGATGACCACAGCTATCTGGCTGGTGCGTGTAGAGAACTTATGGGTGCTGGGAGAAACGGTATCTATGGTGGTAAGGTGGCCTATCAATATCTTCGATGCTAAAATGCAATTCGTTTTCTTCTATATCATTCCTTTGGCATTTATAGCAACTGTTCCGGCTAAAGCTTTAATAGGGATGGGGTCGAATAGTCTTCCCTACCTCGCGCTTGGCATCGTTTGGGCATTAGGGTTCTTTACTGCCAGCCGTCTCTTTTGGAAATTTGCTCTAAAGTACTACTCCAGCGCAAGCAGTTAGCTTTTGACATCCTTTAGTTCGCTTACAATCTAAGCATGGCAGACACTCTATCTTACGAGCAACCAGTCAAAGGAGAAATAAAGGTAGCAAAGCAGATATTCTACTACCATTGGGGCGAAATGGCTTCAATTTGAGGAATCAATCGCACAATGGCCCAGATTCATACCCTTGCTTTTTATCACTTGTCAAACGATGGGTATGGATGATGATCTACCGAGTGCTCTCAGGCAGAAAGCCCCTAGAATTCGAAGATTATAGGCAGCGTGTAGGAAGTTTATTCCTTCTTATGCTTCTTTTTCTCATCAGGCAACTGTAAACTCTCAGCGTCATCCCCATTTCCTAGTTGCATGACAGGAAGCAGCCGCGAGAGAAGGACGTTAATGCTTCCTGCGACAGGATAAGCTGCAAGCATACCGGGGATACCGAAAAGGGTAGCTCCTGACATAATCGCAAAGAATGCGAATACGGGATGCAGACCAACCGCTCTCCCTAGGACTCGTGGAGTTACCAATTGATCATAAGTGAAGTAGACGACCATCGCGATTAGCACAACGGTAATGCTGAATGAGAGCGGATTTGCCATTGTTATGAAGAACAAAATATGGTGCGGGCCCGGAGTGAAAAATGCTGTGACAGCAATTAACGCTAATTGAACCATTGGACCAACGTATGGGACGAAATAGAGCAGACCCGCAGTAAGCCCAAGTACGAGCGAATAAGGAATTCCAAGCAAAGTGTATGCAACTGCAGAAATAATCGCATACATGGCGGCTGCAATCAACAGACCCCTGATATAGCCGTAAAAGACGTGACCAATGTCAGAAAAGATACCTTCGATGGCATTACGCCAAGGTTTGGGAATTAGCAAAACCGCCTGACGCTTAAAATTCTCTAAATCCGCAAGAAGAAAAAATGTGATTATTGGGATAAGAATCAAGTTGAGCAATTGAGATAGAAGCCCAATTCCCCCTGCTAATACTCCGGTCACAAGTGTTGGCCCTAATTGCTGGATTTTAACGCTTACCTGACCTAGGTATCGATCGATTAATCGATCCACAGCTTCTTCATTGGATTCTTTTCGTAAATAGGGACGCCACTCAGGTCCGGAGCCTGGAGGAGGTTGAGTGACTAAAGTGTCTACTTTATATCGAACAACCCATTTTGGATGGGCAAGAAGATAGTTTCGGACTCCCTTTTGAACGTTAACAACAGCAGCCGGCATCGATGCCCCAAGTTGTTCAGCTTGAGTGAAAGCAGGTTTCCATAACCACATTACAAGTGTAACGGTAACGAGGAAGAACAGAAGATAAACCAATAAAACAGCTTTGGAGCGATTGTAGCCGGAACGCCGCTGAAACATAGTCACCCATGGGTTTAGCAGAAGCGCCAGGAGCAATGAAGCAACGAACGGGAACAGAGTTGCCCGCACGTAATATAAGAAAATAAAGGCGGCAACAACAGTTGCCACCCATAGAATCAGCGGCCAGCGTTTAGACATGAGTTAACCGGATTGTGTTGCCTTCACTTCAGTTGACTGGGCTTCGTTTTCGCCATTTTGCATATTTGTTTTTGCTTTATCGACTGTTTGGCGAACTTTCTGGGTTACATCCGATGAGAGTTCTTGGAACTTGCCTCGCAGGTCTTCAAATGTTGTTCCAAGGTCCTCGCGCAACTCTGCTCCCGGCTTGGGTGCAAAGAGCATACCGAAAGCGGCGCCAATTAATGCGCCAAGTCCAATCCCTGCGAACATGTACAGTAACGTGCTGCGTTCTTCGTCTTCGTGTGACATTTTCGATAACCCCTTTCCAAATTCTTACGATTTTACTTTGGTTGACTTCTTAGTCTATTATGCCGCCGCCAACTACAGATTGTCCTTGATAAAAGACCGCTGTTTGGCCCGGTGAAATCGCGCGTACAGGGTTTTTAAACTTAACTGTTACTCGCAACTCATCGCCTGTGGGCAAAAGCGTTGCAGGCGACACATGCATATTATACCGTATCTTTGCTTGAACCTCAAGAGGATTTTTTAAGTTGTCGATAGCCCCCCAGCAAACGCTCGATACATTTGCCTCGCATCGGTTCAATTCTTCATTACTTCCGACGATAACCGCGTTGTTGATGCTATCGATTGAAATGACGTAAAGAGGCTGTCCGTCACGGTTAAGACGAATTCGCCTGCGCTGGCCGACTGTATAAAGCGCGATGCCTTCATGGCGGCCTATCTCTTTCCCTGACGTATCCAAAATCGGCCCCTCGACGAAAACTTCAGGGGCAATGTTCTTAATCAGTTGAATATAGTCGCCCGCTTGTTCAGCAAAACAAAATTCCTGGCTATCAGCTTTCCTCGCTACAGGCAGTCCCATTTCTGCAGCCAATTTGCGTGTCTCGTCTTTACTGCTTAATTCCCCGATTGGGAATTTCGCTCTTGACAATTGATACTGGTCAAGCATACTCAGCGCATACGACTGGTCTTTCTTGTCCGAAAGGGATTGCCATAAGTTCCAGCGATTGGTGCGATGATTGAAGCGAATTCGTGCGTAATGTCCTGTTGCGAGATAGTCGCACCCGAGTTCATCTGCCTTCTTCATTAAATCTTTAAATTTAAGATATTGGTTACACCTTACGCATGGGTTTGGGGTTCTGCCTTTTCGATACTCGCTAACAAAGTCTGCAACGACCGACTCCATAAACTGCTCTCTAAAGTCAACAATGTGACAAGGAATATCAATCTGACGAGCGACACGTCGAACATCGCCCCATGCCTCTAACGAACAACATCCGCCATGTTGCGATTCGGCCTCAGAATCCTGCCAAATCTTCATCATCATCCCGATGACGTTATAACCTCGCTTTTTTAGCAAGGCAGCGGCCACAGAACTGTCCACTCCCCCACTCATAGCAACCAAGACTGTCCCTTTAGATTTACTCATCTCATACTTAGTCTACCTCGTTTATTCATGCTAATAGAAAATTGCTTCATTAGGGAGCGTGGTATAATTCATTCACTTTTGAAGGATTGATCAAACAGCCAGAATGTAGTTAGGATAGACGTTGCTAATTACAAGTTAAAGATTTTTCAATCGTCCGCTAATAGTGATGTTTTATCTTACTTTGTTTGAGGATAGGAGACTAAAATGGCCGAGAAGAAAAGGCTGAAAGTGCTCCAGGTGGCTAGTTCCCTTCTCGATATCGGGGGGATTGAGGATCAAGTAACCCTGCTTTCTAAAGGATTACAAGACAGAGGACATGAAGTTCATATAACCTGTTGGCCTGGAACGTGGTTATGGGAACAAGCTGAGGCAAATGGGATAAAAGCTATACCCTTGCGTGTTAGGCACCAACAGGATTGGTTAGCCCTAGGTTCCTATCTTCGTGTTCTTCGTAAAGGTAAATATGATATTGTCCACGTTCATTTCTCCCCTGACTTTATCATCGTTGGTTTAGCAGCTAAACTCTTAGGAATACGTGATCTGCTCTTAACTCGTCATCAATGTTCTTCATGGCGAAAGTTTAATCGTTGGCTTTATGATGGGTTGCTATACCAAAAATTTATTGCTGTTTCTGAAGCTGTTCGACAAGCATTGATTTCAAGTGGTGTTTCAGCAGACAAAGTCGTGACCGTATATAATGGGGTTATTCCGCAAATGGAACCTCTTAAGCCTGCTCAGCTTAAAGAGAAATTAGGCCTACCTGAGGACTTATTCTTGATCGGAACAATGGCGCGTTTAGCTCAGGGAAAAGGGCATCGTTGTATGATCGATATCATGCCGGAACTAGACCCACGTGCGGTCTACATTATAGGTGGAAGCGGCCCTGATGAAGAAGCCTTATTGGAATACGTGAAGAATAAGAATCTGTCGAATCGTGTGAAGTTTCTCGGTTGGCGTAAGGATAAATATTCAGTCTTTGCGGATCTCGATATCTTAGTGCACCCATGCATTTGGGAAGAAGCCTGCTGTGGCGCAATTATCGATGCCATGTCAATGGGAGTGCCGGTCGTTGCAACTGCTTCAGGGGGAAACGCAGAATTAGTGAGTGATGGAGTTACCGGTCTTATTGTGCCTAAGAATGATTCGACTGCATTGATCAAAGCAATTAGCGATCTAATGTCCGATCCAGGCCGATGCAAACGGATGGGAGAAGAAGCCATAAAGAAGCAACAATCCCTATTTACGACCCCCGCAGTTGCTGCAAATGTCGAGAAGGTTTATATGAATTTGTTGAAAATCCCAGAAGATGTTGCTGAGCCGGTTTAAGTCTAAAAAACATACTCGGAAACTTAACGCTGCTTTAGCAAGTAGCAATTCAATAAAAAAAACAAAGGAGGCGAGGTAAATGATCACAGTTACTCTAACGATTCCTGAAATCAGTTGTGATGCCTGTGCCAATAGTATTCAAAGGGTGCTGGCGAAAACAGGCGGTGTCTCTGAAGTCGATGTCAATGTGAATAAAAAACAAGTAACGCTCGATTATGATGAAAGCGAAACTAATGAGCAGGTCATTAGAGATATCCTAACTGAAGCCGGCTTCCCCCCAGCTTAAAAAAAGCAGATAGGAACAACCTACCTGCTTTTGGTACGATAAAGTAAAGCTAAAGACTATTTAGGCGCTTCGGGAGGAGGTGGAATATCACCACCGTTTGGGTTATCCTTGGGGGGATCTTCAGGTTGATCTTTGGGCTCAAGGACTTTCCGAGTTGCATTTCTCAATTCTTCCGTGAGTTGTCTAATACGTTCTGTCTTTGTAGCATCATCCAAAGACGGATCGTTACTAATAGCGGCTTTTTGCTCGATGTACTTAGCAATTAATCCATTAATCTTCTGCCTTTGTTCATCAGTTATTTTAGTCTGCCCAGCTTCAGATGATTTGAGAAGTTCCTCGAATTTATTCTTCTGCTCTTGGGTAAGTGGCGGCACTAAATTCCGTATACCCTTGATATACTCATCACGTATTTCGCTTTTCTTCTTAGCCTTATCCTCTTTGGAAAGGTCTTTATTCTCTTCTAATAATTTTTCGCTATCCTTGCGGGTGTTATAGAGCTTTGTGACGGATGTGAATTGTTCATCGGTCAATGTCAAAGCATATTGAAGTTTGATAGGTCCAATAGGATCTACTACTCGGACTTGAACCCTGTTGGGGTCATCAGATGGCTTAGGGGTATCAGCCAATGCCAGGATTGCAGGCATTACACCTAACACTACGATGATTAATAGCCATAGTTTTCCCATTTACGACCTCCTGTTTCCTTCAACAAACTTAAACCGTCATTGTTTGACGTGTAATTTGGCTGAAAGTTTGCTTAATACACATTATATTCGGTTGTTTGCCCATAATGGCATACCGATAGAATTCAAATGCTCAACCAATCTTGGAAGGGGTAGGCCAACTACGTTATAATAACACCCATAAACAGCAGCCACAAGAAGCGCCCCATATCCTTGCACTCCATAGGCTCCGGCTTTATCGAATGGCTCTCCCGTCTCAAGATATCGGTCAATGATATCGTCGGATAATTCTCGGAAGGTAACTTCGGTTACAGGCGCATCGAGGATACGCTTAGCCGTCCTTCCATTTTCTTGTAAAAGAACACATAAACCCGTCGTGACACAGTGGGTCTTTCCTGACAGAGTTTTTAACATCTTAAAAGCATCGGCCGCATCTTTTGGTTTGCCAAAAATAGTCTTACCGAGGAATACAACCGTATCCGCTGCAATAATCACTCCATCAGGCACAATTTTGCTAACAGCTTCTGCCTTGCACTTGGCAGCTTCGATCGCAAATTCACGGACCGAACGACCTCGTGCCAGGCTGCTTTCATCAAAATCAGCGTTAATAATTTCAAACGGCGCCTTAAGGAACTTAAGTAATTCCTGCCGACGCGGCGAGGCTGAAGCTAATATAATACGCATTATTTCTTATTGTAACAGATAAACGCGAAGAACGCACGTGAGCTTTTCAAAAAATTTGATCAGCGCCAAGCCGCAATAAGAAAGAGGATATGCGGGTAGAATGTCAGCGGAGGTCGTTTGATGCAAGAAGAACTCTCAAAACTGTACGATCTACAACTAATCGACTCGGCAATACTAGTAATTCGCAAAAATCTGGCGTCCCTCGATACAGGCAAAGTTCAAGAAGCAGCTCTGAACGTAGCGCGCCAAATCCATGAAACCGCCGATATGACCCTCAAAACACTTAAAACTGACCTGCACGACTCTGAATTAGAGCTAAAGTCAGTCGAAGATAAGAAGAAGAAGTTCGAAAATCTCCTCTATACAGGGAAAATATCGAACCCAAAAGAATTGGATAATACTGAAAAAGAAGTTGAAGCTCTCGGCCGCCAACGCGGGCGATTAGATGATAAGATTTTGGGATTGTGGGACAAGATCGAAACAGCTACAACTGATGAAGCTGCCGCCAAAAAAGCTTTGGCATCAAGCCAAGTTGATTATGATGAGCACATGAGGCAATATCAAGCTCAAAAATTAGCTTTGGAACATCAGTGGGCAAAGCACAATACTGAAAGAAAAGCCGCCGCCGCGAAAGTTGACCCGACGATCCTTTCTAAGTACGATATTATTCGAGTAAAGCACGGCGGATACGGTATCTCCAGAATCGATGCCGATGTATGCGGGATTTGCCGAACAGCTGTTGCCTCCTTTTTCTTAAACCGCTTAAAGGAAGGCGCCAAACAAATAATCACATGCGACAACTGCAAGAGAATTCTTTATTTCACGGAATAGACGGACAAACTTATTTGGTCTATACTGACGGCGCTTCCAAGGGGAATCCTGGACGTTCGAGTATTGGAGTTGTCATCACTGATGATCAAGGTATAACCCTTGCCGAAATCGGGGAAGATATCGGCATTGCTACCAACAATGAAGCTGAATATCGCGCCTTGCTTCGTGGGCTAAAAGAGGCCCTGAATTTACAATTAACTCATGTAGTTTGGATTACTGATAGCGAGCTGCTGGCCCTTCAATGGGTCGGACGCTACCGAGTAAAAGCAGAGAATCTTCAGCCTCTTTATCACGAAGCAAAACGGTTAAGTCAATCCTTCGAATCATTTACGGTCAAGCATACTCTTAGAGACGGAAATAAACGCGCAGACGCTCTCGCAAACCAGGCATTAAAACCCAAACGACCTCTGTATTAGCCATAAAAGTAAGTTCAAGGTTTCTCCGATCGCGGTATTTCCTGTTTCTACATAATACATAACAAGTAAACATTCTTTCTCATCTCACTCACCTAACTACCCGCAAGTCTGTCTTTAGGTTCATTCAACACAGTCAAAACGGGTATTCTTATATTAGGAATTTCATTATGGCGGGAGATTATTTTGCTGCGGTTGTCCAACGAGGCTGAACTTGATTTTCTTGTTGCTAGCGGCGCTCTGGCATTTGATGGGCGCGGCTGGCCATGGGAATGGCCTTACCGTTGGTTGGGAAAACTTGATCCATCTGAATTCTCTATCGTGGTCAAAACACTTACTCTTAAGCCCAGGAAAGGTAATCTTCGTTTGTTCAAGCCCTGGGGATGTGTGCGATTAATTCCAAATGGGGTCGTTAATGCTGTTGGGTTAACTAATCCCGGAATCGAGTGGTGGGTTCGAACTTGCTATCCGCGAATGGCAAAGCTTGGTTATAGAACCATTGTCTCCGTTTGGCCTGAAAGTGCGGAAGAAGCACAAACAATGGCTGAGATGCTCAAGCCGCTCAATATCGTTGCCGTTGAACTCAATGCCTCCTGCCCGAATACAGGCCATGAGATTGAGGATGTTGAAAGTGTCGTTAAGATATCAGAAGCTCTGCGTGGATCGGGACATCCATTAATTGTCAAGTTAAGCTACAACCAGCCCTATGTCGCGATAGCGAAGGCTTTGGAAGGCTGTGCCGAAGCAGTCCATGCTATCAATTCAGTTCCCTGGTCAACCGTATTTCCCGATAAGCAGTCTCCATTAGCTAAATTAGGCGGCGGAGGCGTTTCTGGAAAGCTAATTCGGCCGTTTGTTCGCGATGCTGTCAAGAACCTCGTGGATCAGACCTCACTTCCGGTTATCGCAGGTGGCGGTATCTTCAATCTAGAGGATGTCACCCAATTGTCTCAACTCGGAGCCTCCGCTTTTAGCCTTGGAAGCCTGTTTCTTAAAGAACCCTCACGGCCAAATCAACTCGTCCGTGAGTGGCAACAATCACAAAAAGAAAAGCAATTTCCAACGAAACGCTGAGCATGAGACTATATCCCCGATGAATACGCGTTTTGTTAGAGCATTAGATGCAAAATTACTATGCCATCCTTAAGGTTTCAACGAAGGCGGAAGAACGGACTATCCGAGCAGCCTACCGCCGCCTTGCTCGACGCCTTCACCCGGACGTGAACCAGGAAAATGATGCCCACGAACGAATGGTCCTCATTAACAAAGCCTATGATGTGCTAAGCGACCCGATTAAAAAAGCTGAGTATGACCTACATTTTAAAATCGAACCTACTTCTAATCGACCAACAACCAAACGTCCCACAAAACGCGCAACTACAAGGAAATCAGGGGCTTGGGCTTATCTCACTCTAGCTGCAAACCTGATCGGTCATGAAGCCTCTGTCTACTCTGTCGCATTTAATCTAAAGGGCACTCGTTTAGTCTCCACTTCATTTGATAATTGTATTCGCTCTTGGGATATTCCTAGCGGCGCGCCAAGAGAAGCTCATAACGCGCACGCAGGTTCACTTTCAGTGGTAGCATTTGATGATAACACACCTATCGCAGCAGGATCAGGCGAAAAAACGGTGCAAATATATCGCGTTAGTGATTCGGGTGAAGTGAAATCCTGCAAAAAGCGAGTCGAATGGGCTTCATGCCTAAGCTTCAGTCCTGACGGTTCTCTCCTTGCAGCAGGCTCAAGTGATGCTCGTGTACGTATCTGGAGAACTGAAGACGGACGTTCGGTCAAGACTATGACCACCCATGACGACAGCGTTACAGCACTCACTTTTAGCGCTGATAATTCGTTATTAGCTTCAAGCGACAAACGCATCTGGTTGACAAGAATTTCCGATGGGCTTCCAATCAAGCGCATTGTTGGTCATCGCGCCTCAATCACTGCTCTGGCTCTAAACAAAGATAACACGCTACTTGCATCTGGCTCTGTTGATAGGATGATCAAGATTTGGAGGGTCTCCGACGGTGAGCTTATTCATTCAACCAATGGCCATTCTGATTGGGTAGAAAGCCTCGCTTTCAGCCCTGACGGATGGCTACTAGCCTCATGTTCCGGCGATAAGACTATCAAGCTCTGGCGAGTAAGTGACGGTGAGGAAATCGGCACCATAATCGCCCACGACAGCCGAGTTTACAGTCTGAAATTCTCACCCAATGGCCGTTACCTAGTCTCAGCAGGCATGGACCGAGCCATCAAACTCTGGAAAATCCGCACCGCCGATACAATGTAACTCGGGTAGGGTATCTGGTGATTGGAATTAGTTATATAACAATAGGAATGCATTCGACACTAACCCCTTCACCGATTACATTACCTTCAGGTCGATCTGGCGATGCCGTATCTTCAGCAAACTACGCCCACATTGCCTGTTTCTTCATCTAGTCTTACCCTAGCCAGCCTAGCTCTAACTTCCTGTTCCAGTCCTCAATTATGTGATAGGATGCCTGTAAATCACACAACTAACCGGACACTAATATTGTTTTGATCTAACCAGTTCAACAGTATCCATCTAACATCTACGCTTCGCTGCGGCTATGATTGAGCTAAGGTTTATAGGGAATAAGCCCTAAACTTGTTGCAAGAAGAAACGCTTGAACCCGATTTTTCACTTGCAACTTGACATAGATATTTCTTAAATGGAAATCAATCGTTCTTTTGTTGACAAACAAGGCAACCCCAACCTCGCGGCTGGATAGACCTTGTGTTATCAAGCTCAGTACGTCTATTTCCCGTTTCGTTAGCGGGGCGCTTCGCTTTGGTGACTCGCTTCGATTAGTGGTTTGTATAGCCATGAATTACCCCTCGCTTATCTGTTTATAGTAACATTCGAAACGTGTTGTTCCATAAGTCTCGTTGCGTTTTCTGCGAAGTAGACCTTATGCGCCAAGACTAAGTCCTGTGATAGCTGCTGGTTCGGAAACGGGCCTCACAACGGCATAAGTCGTGACCGCTAAACTAATTGTCATTAACTTTTCCATCTGTATTTTCTCCCGAAATTCCGTTATCGTTTCTTGTGCGATAAAACACTCGCCGCACAGTTTTACTTTCTATCCGACGATGATAGAGCTGACGGTTTCTGACCACGAACCTTTTTCACCGTTACTTATCACCCACCCATGTAATTCGGTATCTAAACCCGGAAGATAATCGTTATTAGCCATCGTTTTAACTTCTTGATTTCATTAAACAAACAGTATTCGTCATGATTTACTAGCCGTACTATCCTATATTCTCACTTCAGCGACAGCTTCACCGGTGTCGGTA
>JBAXQP010000039.1 GCA_037131655.1 bacterium
GGTTCGAACAAAGGCCAAAGCGGAAGGCCGTTATATACGCCAATCCGGTGGTTCCGGTCAATACGGACATTGTGTGTTGGTCGTTGAACCGAAGACTGATGGCGGCTATGAGTTCGTTAACAAATTAGTTGGTGGATCGATCCCGAGAGAGTTTGTGCCAGCGATTGAGAAGGGCGTAAAAGAAGCGCTCGAATCAGGCGCAGTGGCAGGATATCCGGTTATCGATGTTCGGGTGACGCTCGTAGATGGTTCGTATCATGAGGTAGATTCATCCGAAAATGCTTTTAAAATGGCAGGTGTCTTAGCCTTTAGGGAAGCGATGAAACGAGCTAACCCAACTTTGAAGGAACCAGTGATGTCAGTGGAAATCACTACTCCTAAAGAGTATATGGGTGACGTCATAGGTGACTTAAGCTCGCGAAGAGGCCGAATTGAAGGCATGGATGAAGCTGCCGGCGGTGTTGCAATTATCAAGGCGCAGGTGCCATTATCCGAGTTGTTCGGTTATGTTACACAACTGCGATCGCTAACACAGGGACGCGCTGCACCGCATATGCAGCCTTCGCATTATGAGGAAGTTCCTCAAAATATTGCACAAGATTTGGTCGCGAAACAAACCGGCGGCCAGTTAGCTAAACGGTAAGCATATGGGCAATGGATGTGGAACGCTAAAGACTTAATTGTCAAAGCTTTGCACGCACACTACCAGCCCGAGGGATGGAGGAAACAAAAAGATGGCTAGAGCCAAATTCGAAAGAAAAAAGCCACACGTTAATGTGGGCACCGTTGGTCACGTAGACCACGGTAAGACAACCCTTACTAGCGCCATCACCAAGGTGCTGGCGGATGAAGGGCTTGCTACGTTCGTAACTTATGACGAAGTGGCGCATGCGGATGCTAAGAATTTCCGCCGTGACGAAACTAAAATCTTGACGGTTGCAACTTCGCACGTTGAGTATGAATCGGCCACACGTCACTATGCGCACGTTGACTGTCCTGGTCACGCCGACTATGTTAAGAACATGATTACGGGCGCTGCTCAGATGGATGGCGCAATTTTGACTGTCTCCGCTGCTGATGGCCCAATGCCTCAGACTCGAGAGCACATCATTCTTGCTAAACAAGTAGGCGTACCTTTTATCGTTGTGTTTATGAATAAGTCCGATCTAGTTGAAGATACGGAACTGTTGGACTTGGTTGAGCTGGAAGTTAGAGAACTTCTTAGCAAGTACGATTTCCCCGGTGATGACACCCCTGTGATCCGCGGTTCTGCAACTCTGGCGATTGCCGGCGATACCGGTCCGTACGGAACTAAGGCTATTCTTGAACTTGTAAAGGCCCTTGATGAGCATATTCCGCTGCCGGAACGCGAAATCGATAAGCCTTTCTTAATGGCTGTTGAAGACGTTTTCACCATTACCGGACGCGGCACTGTTGCCACCGGTCGTGTTGAGCGCGGCGTGTTGACAACCGGTACTGAAGTTGAACTTGTTGGTTTGAAGCACGAACCTAAAAAGGCTATCTGTACTGGTGTTGAAATGTTCCGCAAGACGTTGGACAGAACAGAAGCAGGCGATAATGTTGGTCTTCTTCTGCGAGGCGTTGACCGCAAGGATATTGAGCGCGGCATGGTTATTGCCAAGCCCGGCTCGATTAAGCCTCACACTAAGTTCGATGGTGAAGTTTACGTCTTGACCAAAGATGAAGGTGGACGTCATACCCCGTTTATTACCGGGTATCGCCCGCAGTTCTACTTCCGCACGACTGACGTGACCGGTACTTTGAACCTGCCGGAAGGCGTTGAAATGGTTATGCCGGGAGATAACATTACGATGTCGATCGAGTTACTCGATCCGATCGCGATGGAAACAGGAAGCCACTTCGCTATCCGCGAGGGCGGCCGAACGGTCGGCGCAGGCGTCATTACTAAGATATACGAATAAAGGATGCAATATCGGTTCGGGCGGTGAATGATGCCCGAACCGAAGTATCCTAGGAGTTGTGGAGAGTATATGCGACGGGATAAAGTCAGAATACGATTAAGAGCATACGATCATCGAATTCTCGACCAATCGGCAGAGAAGATTGCCGAGACGGCAAAATCTACGGGCGCCCGCATTAGCGGTCCAGTCCCGTTACCGACGGATATTCGCAAGTTCTGCGTTATCCGTGGTCCTCACATTGATAAGGAATCGATGGAGCATTTTGAGATAAGAACTCACAAACGTTTGATCGATATCCAAGAGCCGAGTAACAAAACTATAGACGCTTTAATGAGGTTAGACCTTCCAAGCGGCGTTGATATTGAGATTAAGCTCTAACTTAGGGTATTATCTAAGAGATCGATAACAAGTGGATTGGTCGAACTAGGCGGCATAAGCCGTGAGTGGTTGAAAAAAGAAAACAGAACTCTCTGTTTCAAATCTCATAGATCGGCATCAGAGGCGTTAGCGCCTCATCTTCGAGCTTTGATCAAACCTCAAATGAGGCAAAGCAATAAAGACAGAAGCTGAACTATGACATTCGAAGCTGGATTTACCTCTGATATACTCTTCAACTGCCACCTGTAGTCCATTTATGCGTTAAATTCTATTACTATAGTAGCGATATGCATGAGTGGTCGACCAAGCCGCTGCGATTACACAAGGAGAACAAGATGGTTCCCGCAATCTTGGGACGTAAAGTGGGTATGACCCACATTTTCAATACAGACGGCAAGATGGTCACCGTGACGGTTTTAGAAGCCGGCCCAGTACAAGTGACCCAAATAAGAACGCCTGAAAAAGAAGGATACAGCGCAGTGCAGCTCGGTTTTGAAGAAATCCCCGAGCGTAAGGCAAATCGCCCTGATCGTGGCCATTTTAAAAAGGCTGGCGTTACACCTAAACGATTTTTACGCGAAATCCGCATGCAGGATGTAAGCGAATTCAGTCTTGGTCAAGAGATTAAGGTTGATGAGGTTTTCACTGAAGGCGAGCGGATACGCGTTACTGGTCAATCCAAAGGAAAAGGTTTTGCGGGTGGTGTTAAACGGTACCATTTTCATGGCGCTGATGCGACCCACGGTAATATGACTCACCGTAAAACGGCTTCGAATGGTGCAACAGGCCCTGCGCGTGTTTTCAAAGGCTCCAAGCGACCTGGTCATATGGGTGATGAAAGAGTTACACAATTAGGCCTGAAGGTCGTAGCTGTTGATGCTACACGAAACCTGTTGCTGGTAAGTGGTTCGGTTCCAGGTGCAAATGGTTCACTTGTAATCGTAGCGCGTGAAGGTCGGAGGCGAGCATAATGGCTACTATTAAGCTTTGGAACCGCGATGGTAAAGATATCGGCACTTACGAAATGAATGATGCCATTAGTGGTATTGAGATAAATGTTTATTCGATGCGCCGAGCAATATTGGCTGAAGAAGCTAATAGCCGCCAGGGTACATCACAAACAAAAGAGCGTAGCGATGTTCGCGGTGGTGGGCGTAAGCCTTACAAGCAGAAGAAGACCGGTCGAGCCCGACAGGGAACGATCCGAGCTCCTCATTATGCACACGGCGGCGTATGCTTTGGACCTCATCCTCGCGATTACGATCAGAAGGTTAATCGCAAGGAACGCCAACTGGCTATCAAGAGCGCTTTTAATTCAAAAGTTATCGATGGAGCTTTAATCGCAATTGATGAGATTTCTTTTGCTGAACCAAAGACCAGATTAGCAGCAGAGTTTTTGGCGAATGTTGGAGCCACAGAAAAGCGCGTTATGGTGCTTTTAGGCGCTCATGATGAAATGGCTATTAAGTGCTTCCGCAATATTCCTTTTGTGATGCTGCGGACTGCCCCTAATGTTTCCACAAGAGACTTATTGGTTTCGCACAAGATAATCGCTTCAAAGAGCGCGCTGAGTATGTTGGAGGAGGCGTGGGCTAAATGAAAGACCTACATGACATAATACTTGGGCCGATCATTACGGAACGCTCGGTCGAGATGTCGTTAGAAGGACGTTATCAGTTTAAAGTTGCGATGGACGCCGGCAAGATCGAGATCGGTCTCGCACTTGAAGGCATCTATAAAGCTAATAAGATTAAAGTGATAAAAGTCAATACCACGACCGTGCATGGCAAGACCAAGATGTACGCTCGCAGAACCCCCGGCAAAAGACCGGATTGGAAGAAAGCGACTGTACGGCTATTACCTGGCCAGACAATTGAGGATTTCACAGTCTAACGCGGTTGCGATTAGAGAAGTGATGAGGAGAACATATGCCAGTTAAGCAGAGAAAACCGACATCGCCTGGGCGACGTTTTATGATATCGCCGACCTATTCGGAGATCACCAAAACTGATCCTGAAAGGTCACTCCTTGCGCCGCTTAAAAGCTCCGGTGGTAGAAATAATGCCGGTCGAACGACTATTCGTTTCCGTGGTGGCGGTAATAAGCGCGCCTATCGAATTATTGATTTCAAAAGAAATAAGCTTGATGTCTCTGGCAAAGTCGCTGCGATTGAATACGATCCTAATCGCACCTGCCGAATCGCGCTTATTCATTATAAAGATGGCGAGAAACGATATATTCTCGCACCTTCTAATTTAAATGTTGGGGATTTTGTGACAGCAGGAGAAACGGCTGACATCAAACCGGGTAATGCACTGCCGCTTCGCAACATTCCGCTCGGTACAATTGTACACAACATTGAGCTTAATCCTGGACGTGGTGGCCAAATCGTTCGCAGCGCCGGTGTCGGCGCACAAGTAATGGCGAAAGAAGGCAATTATGTTACTCTTAGGTTGCCCAGCAGTGAAATGCGATTGATATTCCTTAACTGTTATGCAACAGTGGGGCAGGTGGGCAATCCCGAGCACGAAAACGAATCATACGGAAAAGCAGGCAAGCGCCGACAGAAGGGCTTCCGCCCGCACGTTCGTGGTGTTGTTATGTCCCCACGTGACCACCCGCATGGTGGTGGCGAGGCGAAGTCACCTGTAGGACGCAAAAAAGGTCCTGCAACTCCTTGGGGTAAGATTGCGTTGGGTCTTAAAACTCGACATAACAAGCGTACGAATCAGTACATAGTACGAGGCCGGTCTAAGTAAGACCGTCTCTCTAATTGATAACGAAATAGTTTAGGAACTGGCATCGGAGGTAATGGATGGCTCGTTCGATTAAGAAGGGCCCGTTCATAGACGATCACTTGATGAAAAAAGTTGATCGATTGAACGTGGAAAATAGGAAAATGATCGTGAAGACCTGGTCGCGCCGCTCGACCGTTGTGCCTGCAATGATAGGGCACACGATAGCGGTGCATGATGGTCGAAAGCATGTGCCGGTGTTTATCACCGAAAACATGATTGGTCATAAGTTGGGTGAATTTGCGCCAACGCGTACGTTTCGCGGTCATGCGGGTAGTGATAAGACCTCCCGAGTCAGATAACGGATCGTCGTTTGGTGTCGAGTTAAGACGATACTAATTAGGATGTCGGATTGGCAGGCAAATGCCTGCGACATGGGAAGAGGACGAGAACGATGGAAGTCAGAGCGGTTGGAAAATATTTACGTGTTCCGCCGAGGAAAGCTCGGTTGATCGTTGATCAAGTGAGAGGCTTGCCTGCAGTGGCAGCTCTAAACCACCTGAAGTTCATGCCTCAGGATGCCGCCAGATATGTCGGCAAGGTACTTGCATCTGCGATTGCGAATGCGAAAGAAAATTTAAACATGAGTGAAGACACACTCAAAATTTCGAAGGTCTATGTTGACGAAGGCCCAAGAATTAAACGAATTCAGCCGCGAGCAATGGGCCGGGCATTTCATATCTTGAAACGCATGAGCCACATTACTGTAGTGGTAGAGGACAGCATCGTACCTCTTACACCTAAGCGGCGCAGAACAGCTACTGCTGAAACACAGCCTAAACCTGTTGTTAAGGCGACAACAAGAACCAAGAAGACTAAGGAAGATGCAGCTGTTGAAACAGTTGCTCCGGTTGTGACCGGCCAGACTCCTGTGGTTCTTGATGAGACGCCAGTGAAGAAAACTAGAAAAACGACTAAGCCGAAAGTGGCGGAGTCGCAAGAGAAATAGGAGCAGTTAGGCGGCTTCTGCCGCAGAATGCTCTAAAGGGGGCTACGAGTTGGGACAGAAAGTTCACCCGATTGGTATGCGCATCGGAATTATCCGTGACTGGGAAAGTAAATGGTTCATGGATAAGAAGCAATATGGCGCGATAGTCTACGAAGATGCGATGATCCGTCTCGCGATTAAAAAGCGTTGGGCAAATGCTGGTGTTGCGCGCATTGAAATCGAACGAGCGGCTGACAGAGTAAAGGTTACTCTTTACACTGCTAGACCGGGCGCGATTATCGGCCGCGGCGGTAAAGGCATCGAGGAGGTCAGCGCTGTTGTGGCTGCTATCGTCCATAAACGCGCCGCTGATTCAAAGGTCTCCGTTAATGTCAACGAAGTTCGACAGCCGGATTTGGATGCTCAACTCGTTGCGGAGAATATCGCAAGTAACCTCGAACGACGTGTTTCACACCGTCGAGCGATGCGACAAGCAATGACGAGAGCGCTTCGACTGCAGGCTAAAGGCATTAAGATTGCAGTAGCCGGTCGTTTGGGCGGCTCTGAAATGGCGAGACGTGAAAGCGATAAGTCTGGCAAGATTCCTCTTCAGACGCTTCGTGCTGATATGGATTACGGTCAGGCAACTGCCTTTACCCTCTATGGCGCAATCGGTGTCAAAGTTTGGATTTTTAAGGGTGAAATTCTACCCGAGAGAACTCGTGCAGCTGGTGGATTAGCTGAGATGAGACCTCGCGAAGAAGCTCCGGTTGAACGACCGAGACGCGGTGGCCCTGGTGGTGGCGGTGGTCGTGGCCGAGGCGGTTATGGCGACCGAGATGGCGGACCAGGTGGACCTGGTGGTGGCGGACGTGGTCGTGGACCAGGTGGCCCAGCCGGTTTTGGTGGTCCTGGCGGCGGCGGACGTGGTCGTGGACCTGCTGGCGGTGGTGGTGGAAGTCGTGGTGGCGGTCGGCCATTACAGGCGGGACCAGCGCCTACTGATAAACCTATAGTTGTTGAAACGCAAGCCCAAACTGCTCCGAGCAGTGCAAGCGAAGGGAGTGGCTCTGAATAATGTTGATGCCTAAGAGACCGGTGAAGGATCACCGTAAACAGCACCGAGGCCGTATGACCGGTATGGCCAGTGGAGCCATAAAAATTGATTTTGGTGAGTTCGGTATTCAAGCACTCGAGCCTTGCTGGCTAACTAACCGCCAGATAGAAGCTGCTCGTATTGCTATGACCCGATATATTAAGCGCGGTGGTAAAGTTTGGATCCGCGTTTTCCCTGATAAGCCATATACAAAGAAACCGGCTGAAACTCGAATGGGAAGCGGTAAGGGCGCTCCTGAAGGTTGGGTTGCGGTCGTTAAACGTGGACGAATTTTATTCGAGATGGCTGGCGTTGAAGAATCAGTTGCACGCGAGGCTCTTCGCCGAGCAATGCATAAACTTCCGATCGACACCCGTTTCGTTACACGACGCGATTTTGAGGGAGCAGCATGAAACCGTTAAAGGCCAATCAACTGCGCGAGATGTCAGTTATCGAGCTTCAAGATGAATTGGGCAAGCAGAAATCACACTTGTTTGATTTTCATCGTCAAGGTCAGTTACGACAGCTCAATGACTATAAGAGTATTTCGGTTACGCGCCACAACATCGCGCGAATCTTGACGCTTATAAGCGCCAAGCAGAAGGAAGGAAGCGCATGATCGAGGATAAAGAGCAAACTACACCTAACGAGGAACAGGAAGTATCTGTGACGGAAGTAGAGACGCCTGTTGTTGAAGAAGTAGTGCCTGTGGCTAAAGTAGTAAAGCCAAAAGCGGCGCCTAAAGCAAAGAAAGTAGTGGCTAAATCTACTAAGTCAGATAAGTCAGAAACGGCTCCGTCCGTTGTCGAAACAAAGTCTGAAGCAAGAGGTAGTCGAAAAGTCCGTGTCGGTCGTGTTGTTAGCAACCGAATGGATAAAACGGCTGTTGTTGCGGTTGAGCGATTGATGCGACACCCGATATACGGCAAAATTATCCGCCGTACAGAGAAGTTTAAAGCTCATGATGAAGCCAATGATTGCAGTATCGGCGACTTGGTCCAGATTATGGAGACTAAACCTTTTAGCCGTGAGAAGCATTGGCGCATCGTACGAATTGTTGAAAAAGTGAAGTAGGTTGAACTGACGGTTTGTCCGCCAGTCGATTTTAGGAGATTAACTCATGATCCAGCCTTATACTCGATTGCGAGTAGCAGATAACTCAGGGGCTCGCGAAATTTTATGTATCCGTGTTATGAAAGGCTCTGCCGCACGCTATGGTAATGTCGGTGATATTATTGTGGGAGCTGTTAAAGTTGCCACACCGAATATGCCCGTCAAAAAGAGCGAAGTCGTCAAGGCCGTTATCGTTCGTACAAAAAGTTCCAATCGTCGAATTGACGGTTCTACTGTGCGTTTCGATGATAATGCGTGCGTCCTGATTACACCTCAGTTGGAGCCGCGTGGAACCCGCATATTCGGACCGGTTGCGCGTGAACTTAGAGATCGTGGCTTCATGAAGATTATCTCCCTTGCCCCGGAGGTGCTCTAATGCCTTTGGCCTCTAAATTTAAGGATAGAATGTTGCAGCGACAAGATACACCCAAGCCTAAAATTAAAAAGGGCGATACGGTGATGGTTATTAGCGGTAAGGATCGCGGTAAGCGCGGTCAAGTGATTGATGTCAATCCTTCCAAAGGAACCATTACCCTTGGTGGTATTAACTTAGTTACTCGCCATCAAAAGCAACAACCGAACGCTAAGAACCCTGCACAAGCTCAACAAGCAGGACGAATTCAAAAGCCAGCGCCAATGAACGTATCAAAAGTTATGCTGATCGATCCTCATTCTGACAAACCAACTCGTGTTGGTCGAAAGATATTCGAAGGCAAACTGGTTCGATACGCTAAGGTGTCCGGCGAAATTATAGACGCGGTTTAGGAGAACGGGAATGCCTAAGGAAGAACAAAAAGAAGCGAAACAGGTCAAGCCTGTTTCTGAAAAGAAGACTAAGTCCGAAACCGCTCCTAAGGGTGGTAAAGTCGAAAAGAAGGCTGCTGCGACGGCTGTCCAAGTGAGGGTTGCTCCGCGTCTGAAGGAAGTGTACGCGAAGAATATCGTCCCCAGCATGATGAAGGAGTTTAATTACACCTCTGTCATGCAGGTGCCTAAGTTAGAGAAGATTGTTCTCAACATGGGTGTCGGTGGTGGTGATAAAGACCAGAAGCTTATGGATAACTCCGTGCGTGACATGGGGTTGATTACAGGACAAAAACCTGTCGTTACCTTAGCAAAGAAAGCTATTTCTAACTTCCGCTTGCGTAAAGGTATGCGAGTCGGATGCAAAGTCACTCTGCGCGGTGAGCAAATGTTGCACTTCTTCGATAAGTTGGTTAATGTCGTGCTTCCAAGAATGCGCGACTTCCAAGGCTTATCAGCGAAGTCATTCGATGGTCACGGGAACTACTCTCTCGGTATCAAAGAGCAGTTGGTTTTTCCTGAGATTGTTTACGATCAGGTTGACAAGATCAGAGGTATGGACATCATCATCTGCACGACAGCGACGAGTGATGAAGAAGCGAGAGTATTCCTGAAGTCGATGGGTTTACCACTTCAAGCGAAGTAAAAAATTTCGAAGATATATCGAATTGGAGGTTAGCCGAAATGAAGCGTTATAGCGCCGATAACATTCGCAATGTTGCATTAGTTGGGCATAATGGTGTTGGTAAGACAACTCTAGCTGAGCACATGCTTTTTATTGCTGGCGCTTCTGACCGTATCGGCACAGTAGATGCAGGAAATACTGTCTCTGATTTTGATACTCATGAAATTAAACGAAAAATCAGCCTTAACCTCAGCGTTCTTCCATTAGAGTGGAAAGATTGCAAGATTAACTTGATTGACGTTCCTGGTTTCCCTGATTTCATCGGTGAGCTTTACAGCACAGCTCGTATTGTTGATGCGATGATTATTGTAACGCCAGCACAGCGTGATTTAGATGTCGGTTTTGAGAACGCATGGGAGCTGGCCGAAAAGTATGGTATTCCTCGATTCATTTATGTGAATAAAATGGAGCGAGATAATGCTGACTATAACGGTCTTATGGAGACATTGCGATCTCGCTATGGTCGTTTGATTGTTCCGTTAGAACTGCCGCTTGGTAATCAAACCAGCTTCCACGGTATTGTGGATTTGGTGGAGATGGTCGCTTTGGATGGAGGCGATAAAGAAGCGAACCTAGGTCCTATCCCGGGTGATGTGGCTTCCCAAGCTGATATTCTTCGCGCTGAGGTTATGGACTCTGCAGCCGAAGGTGATGACGATTTAGCGCTGAAGTACCTTGAAGGCGAGGAACTGACGGCAGCAGAAGTAATGCATGGTTTAAAAGCCGGTGTTGTTAACCAGAAGATTGCTCCCTTACACATAGGATCAGCAATTAAAGGGGTTGGCATTACGACTTTAATGGACACCATCGTTGCACTAGCGCCGTCACCTGCCGAGCGACCTGCGATTAATGCAGTAAACAGTAAGGGGCAAGAAGTTGAGCTGACTGCAGATGCTGCTGGTCCGCTTGCGGCATTTGTTTTTAAAACTACCGCCGACCCCTATGTTGGCAAGATCACCTATTTCAAGGTTGTCAGCGGCACTGTTAAGTCTGATACGACTGTTTACAATACGTTAAAGGAACGAGACGAGCGACTTGGGCAAGTTTCTTTCCCACGTGGCAAGAACTTTGATGCAACATCCGAAGTGCCTGCGGGCGATATCGCAGTTGTTGCTAAGTTGCAGGAAACCAGCACGAGCGATACGCTTTGCGAAAAGGCAAAGTCGCTGACGATACCTGCTATTGAGTTTCCGAACCCGATTTACACTTTGTCAGTTGCTCCGGCAAGCAAGCCGGACGAGGATAAGCTAGGACCTGCAATTCAGCGATTAGTTGAAGAAGATCCGACATTTCGTTCGTATCGTGACCCGGTGTTGCACCAAACGATTATCAGCGGTATGGGTGATACTCACCTTGATGTTGTTATCGAACGTTTGAAGTCGAAGTTCGGTGTTAACGTTGTAATAGAAGAGGCGAAGGTTGCTTATCGCGAAACCATTAAAGGTATCGCTAAGTCTCAGGGTAAGTTCAAGCGACAGACGGGTGGCCGTGGTCAATTCGGTGATTGCTGGCTGAGACTCGAACCGCTTGAAAGAGGCGCGGGTTTTGAGTTTGCTGATGAAGTAGTCGGTGGATCAATCCCTCGCAACTTCATCCCTGCAGTTGAAAAGGGTGTTCGTGAAATTTTAGAAACCGGCTTCTTGGCTGGCTATCCGGTTGCAGATGTCAAGGCAGTTGTTGTTGACGGTTCTTATCACGATGTTGACTCTTCGGAGCATGCATTTAAGCAGGCGGGAAAGATGGCTTTCGATGCCGCTGCCAAGAAGGCCTCTCCAACACTGATTGAGCCGGTTATGCTTCTAGATGTTATCGTTCCAGAAGTTTTTTTGGGAGATGTCATCAGCGACCTTAATGGTCGTCGAGGACGTCCGCTTGGAATGGAATCAATCGGAGGCGGCAGACAGCGTGTACGCGCTAACGTGCCGCAGTCTGAGATGATGAAGTACGCGCTTGATCTTAGATCTCTTACACGAGGTCGAGGTAGATTTAGTACCGAGTTTTCACACTACGAGGAAGTCCCAGCGCATGTTGCACAGGGATTAATCGATAAGTACATCAAAGAGCGCAAGGAAGAGGAAGGGTAACCGATACCTGCCTCAATTCAGGGTATACTATCGGTTCGCGTCTGGACTGGTTGCCTTACAGGCAATACCGCAGGCGGTGGAGGGATCATGGCGAAAACCAGTTTGATCGTCAAGCAAAGACGAAAACCAAAATTTAAAGTCCAAGGCTACACGCGTTGTAGTATCTGTGGACGGCCGCGCGGGGTCTTCCGCTATTTCAATCTATGCCGTATCTGCCTGAGAGACATGGCCCATAAGGGTCTATTGCCAGGCGTTACGAAGTCGAGTTGGTAGGGGGAGAATAAATGCATACTGATCCGATAGCTGATCTGCTAACACGTATAAGAAACGGTGGCCGAGCGGGCCTTACTGCAATTGATGCGCCTATGTCGAAGATCAAACTTGAGATAGCTAAAATCCTTCAAAGTGAAGGATTAATCAAAGGTTTTGATGTTCTGAAGGATGAGAAATTCCCGCGCCTTCGTGTTCATCTGAAATATGATGATGTTAAGAATAAGAAACCTGCAATTACATATATTCAGCGGGTGAGTAAGCCAGGCTTACGTATCTACAAGAAATCCGCTAGTCTGAAGCCCGTATTAAGAGGGCAGGGTATAGCGATTGTATCAACTTCGCATGGTTTGATGGTCGATAAGGATGCTCGCAAGGGGCACATCGGCGGCGAAGTGGTTTGCGAAGTCTGGTAAGGAGGATTCACCATGTCAAGAATTGGACGACAACCAATCCCTGTTCCACAGGGTGTCACGGTTACTATAGATAAAATTAATAATGTCTCGGTGAAGGGTCCTAAGGGTGAATTATCTCGCCAGCTTTCGCAAGACATGATTATCAAACAGGTAGACAGTATTGTCACTGTTGAGCGACCAACTAATCAGTATCGCCATCGACAAATTCATGGCTTGACCAGAACGTTGATTGACAACATGGTCAAAGGTGTGAACGATGGTTATTCGAAGCAGCTTGAGATCGTTGGCGTTGGTTATCGCGCTGTGATCGAGAACGAGGAATTAGTGCTTAGTGTTGGATTATCCTATCCGGCACGTGTTAAGCCTCGTCCCGGCATTACCTTCGAAGCAGGTACGGATCAACAGAGCCGCGCGCTTTTTGTGAAGATTAGCGGAATTAACAAAGAAACCGTCGGCCAACAGACTGCTGATATTCAGCGTCTTAGGCCACCGGACCCATATAAGGGCAAGGGTATTCGAATCTTTGGTCAAAAGATTAAGCTCAAGCCCGGCAAACGTGGTACGGCTGGCGGTAAGAAGTAGGAATAACAGCTATCCGTCACTCGGCGGTTCGCCCCCGCGGGCCTACGGGATAAGCTGCGTTAGGGAGATATAAATGGCGAAAACAAATAGACATATAGAACGAAATCGGCGTCATATACGCGTCCGAAAGTCAGTGGCGGGTACATTAGACCGTCCAAGGTTGGCGGTGTTTCGAAGCCATCAGCACATCTATGCGCAAGTAATTGATGATGCTCAAGGTATGACATTAGCTGCCGCATCGACAGTAGAAAAAGAGCTCAAAGGTGTTTTGGGCAAGACGAGTAACAAAGTAGCTGCAGTTGCAGTTGGCGAGCTTATCGCAAAAAGAGCCATTGAAAAGGGAATTAACAAGGT
Source organism: bacterium (assembly GCA_037131655.1). Taxonomy (NCBI): domain Bacteria; species bacterium. Next base: position 13,449 of record JBAXQP010000039.1, read on the forward strand.
CGTTTATGACCGAGGTGGTTTCCGCTACCATGGCCGCATTGCTTCAGTCGCTGATGGAGCACGTAAAGCCGGATTAGAGTTCTAAAGATAAGATTGGACTGGATTTGGAGGAGTTATGATCGAAGGCAGACCTGACCCTGATACGCTAAATTTAAGCTCGCGAATAGTACAAACTAACAAAGTCTTTAAAACCCATAAGGGTGGTAAGACAGCGAGTTGGAACGCGCTTGTGGTCGTCGGCGACGGTAATGGATATGTAGGTGTAGCGCTGGGTAAGGCACGCGGTATTCCTGATGCGATTCGCAAGGGAGAA
>JBAXQP010000040.1 GCA_037131655.1 bacterium
ACGGATGCCGCGGCCGAGAAGATCATCCTTCTCATCCATTCTGAAGTGAAGGAACTAATATAAACAAGCAAACGTAACCATGTTTAGACAACGAGGAATCTTGTCTTACTCTGTAGAATTAGATTTCATATCCTAAGGAGGATGTAATATGAAGCAGAAAAGATTCAAAAAGTTTGTAATCTTATTGTTTGGTCTAATCGTAATCGCAGCAATATGTTGGATGGTGCTTGACTGGGGTTACAACCAGCATCTTACAGTTGCTTATGTCGAGAAGCATGTTACGTTAGGTATGACTATCGGTGAGGCTGAGGAAGCTTTAGGGTTGCCGAAAGGGATGATTGCGAAAAGGGAAGAAAAAGAAGAACACCCTACACCAAAACTGAAACGTAGCTTCACTATCTCAGAGGCCGGTGTTGGGGCTTACTTTGAAGAACAGTACAGCATTGTTTTGTTTACAAATCATGAGGGCGTTATCACCGACGCCTATGCTGAAAGTGTTCGCGGAATTGATGATCAAGGGGTACTAATCACTCTGAAAGCTAAGCAGAAGCAATAACGAGTGATTTCGATGCTTCGCTTTGATAGCCCAGAAGCGGTTGCTTTTTTCGATGCTTCGGTAGCAGAGCGTAGCGGCGCTGCCGGAGCTTTTCCGGAAGACCCTCAGGCTGCGATCAGGGTGATGTGCCTGGTGGCCGTTTGGATTTGGAGCCGGCGAGACGCCGGCGCTACAGGGTCTGACATTAGCTATATGGGCTTCGGCATCGACGCTTCGCTCTGATACCGAAGCATCCGGTTCGGACTCTGCCTTTCGCACTTCGACTTTAGCCTTTCGCATCCCATCGATAGCCCCGCAGCGGTCGCATTTGGGGTTGGTGGGGTTGAAGTAGCAGAAGTCATACATCCCCACGCTGCGGGAGAGGGTATATAACTCCGCCTCCCAGAGTAGGCCGTTAGGGCATATCGAAGGGTTTTGGAGACTCCCTAAAGTCCCCCTTGGACAGGGGGACTTTCCTAGGAGATGTAAGCTAATGGCAGCTTATTATCGCTTGATATTAACCGGTTTGCCGGTGGCGGCGCTTTCGTAGAGCGCGTCCAGTATTTCCATGACGATTAAGCCCTCTTCACCGGTAGCGGTGTGAGGGGTATCGTTTAGGATGGCATCTGCGAAGTGATGCATTGCGATGGGGGCATCAGGTATGGGTGGGTGCAGCTTCATGTCGTACTGAAGTCCTTCTCGCTCGATGTAGATTTCAGCTTCGAACTCATACCCTTCATCGAGGTTGTATTGCTTGATACCGCCTTTGGTGCCGAGAAGTTCGGTGACCATTCTATCATTCTCTTTGATATTGCTGGCCCAAGAGGCTTCGACCGACAGCGCTGCGCCGTTTTCGAATTTCACAAAACCGGCGGCGAAGTCTTCGACATCATATTTCTTATTCTGCTTCTTTGCCATTTCCGCGCCGATAAAGCCAGCAGTAACACCCATTACTGAAACTGGTTTCGGGTAGCCCATTAACCATAAGGCCATATCTACTCGGTGAACGCCAAGGTCAATTAAAGGTCCGCCGCCTGCTAACTCTTTCTGACCGAACCAACCGCCGAAATTAGGGATGCCGCGTCGTCTAAGCCAGGTAGTGCGTCCGTAATAAACATCACCCAAGAGGCCGGAGTCGACTTGACCCTTGAGCGCCCAAATCTGTTTTCCGAAACGATAGCTGAAGTCGATCATGATGCGCTTGTTAGCCTTCTTGGCGGCGGCATTCATCTTTCTCGCTTCCTCCGCATTCATCGCCATCGGCTTCTCACAAAGCACATGCGCTCCTGATTCTAACGCCGCTATTGTATAAGGCATATGGAACTTGTTGGGGGTAGCCACGCAGATGATATCCAGCTTCTCCTTCGAAATCATATCAAAGCCGTCTGTATAGCCTTTTTCAACTCCTTCCTTTTCTTTACAGGCTTCCAGGCGGATTTTATCCATATCGGCGATTGCCACAACTTTACAATCCGGATGGGTATTAAAACGCTTTACGTGCCCTTGTCCCATCCCTAAACCAATAACGCCGACCTTCAATTGCGGTGTCTTTGTTGTCTTCTTTTGCATGCCAAACTCCTTCTATTTAACTCTCGATCCAACTTATAATCGATTTATACCCGATACGCGAGCGCAGCATCTCACATCTGAGTAACAAGAGCTGCAATTACTGCCGTTCCTAGTAGGATGCGATAGATAGTGAAGGGAAGAACGGAGTTCGAACGGAGATATTTGAGAAGAAAAGCGATGCAGAGTACGCCGACAATTGTTGATGTGACGAAACCAATAGCGAGGCCTGGAAGGACTTGATGAAGTGTATCAGAGGGAACATGCCGGAGGTCTAGCAGCTTCGCAAGTGCGGCTCCGACTACAATCGGGGTCATTAATAGAAATGAAAATCGAGCTGCCGCTTCACGCTTAAGGCCAAATGCCATTCCTGCCGTCATCGTAATTCCTGAACGTGATACTCCCGGCATTAGCGCCAAAGTCTGTGCAACCCCTATCCAAAAGGCGTTTCCGATTGTAACATCCTCTATACCCATGGTTTTGCGTCGGAAGCGATCGAAACCCCATAATAGAATACCAAAGACAATGAGGAATACACCGATTAGTACTAAATGCGAGCGTAGAATTACCTCAACTTGAGATTCTAATAGCTTCCCAATAACCGCTGCGGGAATGCTTCCGAGGATAATTCCGATTGCCAGGCAGCGATCTTGGCGCCGATTGGTGTCTTTTGAACCAAGGGAACTGAATATCCGCCACAGGTCTTCTCGGAAGTAGAAAAGCACGGCTAATGCAGTTCCAAGGTGGAGCGCCAAGTCCAATGATAAATCAATCTGGGGATTGTTGAGCGGCCAAGTTTGGTCCCACCCAAAAAAGTGGCGGGCTAAAATCAAATGACCTGAACTTGAAATCGGAAGAAATTCGGTCAATCCCTGAATAATGCCAAGGATGGCTGCCTGTAATAACATCATCTAACGATTCACTCCCCACCTACGGCCGGTTTTATTTCGTGACTGCGCTCGATAGGTTTTGGCACGCGTGGTAGATAGTAGTATCGCCAGACATTTCTTGCAATAGCGGTGACAGGAGCTGCAAAGATCATTCCGATAAGCCCAAAGAACTCCGCTCCAATCAGAAGGGAAATAATCACCCACACTGCATGAAGGCCAATTCTTTCCCCAACGATGGCCGGCATAAGGAATTTACTTTCGGCGAAATGCATGGCGGTAAATAAAATCGCCACTACTAAACCGACTTGAACACTGCCGGCAGAAAGCGCCGCAAGCAGGACTACCGGAATACCGCCAATTAAAGGCCCTAAAATTGGAATAGCGCGTGTTAGCCCTGCATAAATGCCAAGCATGACAGCATACTTTCCAACACCCCCACCCGGCGCATCCGTAGTAAGCTGTCCCAACACCGATAAAATTGCCCATGTAATCACACCGGCAAGGATGCATAGGAATGCTTGAGAGATAACGTATTGCCGCATGATATGGTTTGTATCGTAGATAATACGAGCAACCAAGCGGAACTTATTGCGCGGAACCATGGCGCAAAGGTCGTGCTTCAATCGCCTGGAATCGATTAAGAAGTAGAAGGCAAGAATTGGTACTAATATCGCTTCAACGAAGGTGCCCACGAGTTTATAAGAATTCTGAATCCAGCCGCCCATTGGACTTGCGACTGAACGTGTCAAATTTGCAAATTGCCCGTTCATCATGTAATCATCAATTGACTTGCGCCATTCAGGAGAGAAAGCTTTCGTGTACCAATCTGTCCATGAAACAGCTTTCCAATGCTCGAATTGATGCTGATATTTCGGTAGATTGCTGTTCAGAGACTTAAGCTCGACTCCGATGGGGCCGATGAACTCGGATATCGCCCAATAGGTAATAAAGCCAAGTAAAGCATAGGAGATGAGCACAGCCCAAATTCGCCGTCCATAGAAAGATAAACGGAACTTACCAATTAAAGGCAGGTGAGTAAGTCCCAAAGCAGGGATAACCCGTCGCCAAATCGCAAGTATCCCATCAACCAGGAATGACATCGCATAGGCGAAGGCTCCCGCAAAAAGGGTCAGAACTATTAGGTTTCGCACACGCCAACCTATCCAAGCAAAAAGCATAAGGACAGCGATGCGCCAGAGCACGTTCCATAGTGGTGAAAACCAACTAGTTTTTATGTTATTCAATTCGAGGTCTCCACAAAGGCAGATTCATTTGAAATACCAAACACTTCGAAGAGCGCGCAGCGAATTCGCTTGGCTGCCTGACCGTCTCCATAAGGGTTAGCGGCTTTCGCCATTTTGGAATACGCGGCAGAATCTAACAGAAGCTCTGAAGCCTCGCGTATAACCGTTTCCGTCGCAGTCCCTATTAATTTCGACGTGCCGGCAGTTATTCCTTCTGGTCTTTCCGTCGTCTTTCGCAAAACTAAAACTGGTTTTCCCAATGAGGGCGCTTCTTCTTGAATTCCGCCTGAATCAGTTAGTATTAAATATGACTGGCGCATTAATTGAGCGAAAGGCGCATAATCAGGCGGCTCGATGAGCTGTATTCTTTCTTTACCTTCGAGAACACTGAGAATGGTCTCACGAACAGCGGGGTTTTTGTGTAGGGAATAGATAATTTCGATGTCTGGAAAACGTTCGAGAAGCTCAGACAACGCTAAACAAATATCCCGAATAGGCTCGCCCCAGTTTTCTCTTCGATGGGTTGTTACCAAGATCATACGCTTGTCGGATTGGAATACATTTTCGGTGTTAGCCGCCACATGAAGCATCGCATCGATGCCGGTGTTGCCGGTGACCCAAATTCTATCGGGTTTGACGCCTTCTCTAAGTAAGTTCTCTTTGGCTAAAGCAGTGGGGGCAAAGTGAAATTCAGTGATTTGGCCCGTTAGGCGTCGATTCATTTCTTCGGGGAACGGATCGTATTTATCATCGGTTCGCAACCCTGCTTCCACATGGCCGAAGGGGATTTTATGGAAGAATGCTGCCAAGCTGCTGATAAAAGTGGTTGTTGTATCACCCTGAGCGAGTACGATATCAGGCTCGAATTCTTTAATGGCTTTATCCAGACCATTGAGTGATCGCGAACTAATCTGAGCCAGGGTTTGACCGTGCTGCATAAGATTCAGATCAATATCCGGTACGATTCCAAACACTTCCAGCACCTGATCGAGCATTTCCCGATGTTGTCCGGTCACGACCACTTTTAACTTAACAAGCTTAGGAAAACGCAAAAATTCTAACACAACCGGCGCCATCTTAATCGCATCCGGTCGCGTGCCAAAAACGGTCATTATCCTAAGTGGAAGTTTTTGTGGCCTCACAAGCTAAGATTATAGCGCGAAAGAGGGGGGTAATGTGTAGTGCGTTGCTCTTTGTCTTAATGCGCTCGGGCAAATTTAAATATCAAGACAGCGGTAATGCCGAGGGCGATGGCAACGGCGTAGAGGATCAAGACGGCTTGACGCTGATTTAGTCCAATGTCGAGGAGTTGATGGTGAAGGTGGCGTTTATCGGCTTTATAGATCGGTTGGCCGCTACGTAATCTTCTCAGGACGACCACGAACGCATCTATCAAAGGTAGGCCGAAAACGAGAAGGGATACCGCCATTACGACCACTGTAATGGTTTTATAGGTTCCAATGATCGCAAGACCCGCTAGCAGGAATCCGAGAAATTGCGACCCGCCGGTTCCCATAAAAATCTTGGCCGGATTATAATTGTGCTTAAGAAACCCGACCGCTGCGCCACATCCAGCGGCAGAAAGAAGGGCCACTTCCGGTTGCCTTGCTTGAAGCGCTAGTAACGCTATCGCCGCCGCCGCAATTGCTCCTACCCCAGCAGCAAGTCCATCAAGCCCATCAATAGTGTCCATCGTTTTGGTGACAACAAATATCCAAATAGCTGTGATGGGCATTGTCAGTCCCCCAAGCGCTAACCACATCGTGTGCGCATCATAATCCGGTTTTGATGGAGCGAATGGCTTGGAGATGCCTTGTATCTGTACACCGAAGAGCTGGACTACAACCCCCATACACAGGAGAAAAAGCATCTGGGTAATGGCGGAGAATTGGTATTTATCATCAAGTGCGCCCATAAGCACGATGAGCCCGCCGATCAACATTAGCCCCGCTGACCATTCATGCCATACAAAACGCTTATCCCAGATATAACCGAAAGTATTAACGATGGTGAGTGCGAAGAGAACCCCTGCATAAATCGCCAATCCTCCCCAACGCGGGGTAGGTTCTTTATGGACACGCCGCGCATCGGGCTGATCTATCACACCCGACGAGATAGCTATTTTGCGGACAAACGGCGTCAGAAAGTAGGAGATAAGTAAAGCGATTAAGAATGCAATCGTCGGAAATCTCATTAGGGCTACTCCAGCAGCTCGGCGCCGGAAACGGTGAAGCGAATGAGTTCAACCTTCGCTTGTGCAAACAGCTCCCGCGCGAACGGATCCGGATAATCCCCTTCAAAGATGACGCGCTCAATGCCTGCGTTAATAATCATCTTTGCACAGATGTTGCAGGGTTGGCAGGTGACATAAATGCTTGCCCCTCTGGTAGAAACGCCATTCAAAGCTGATTGAACGATAGCGTTTTGCTCGGCGTGCAGCGTTCGAATGCAGTGTCCATCCTGGATTTTGCATCCTACTTCTGTGCAGTGAGGCAACCCATGCGGCGAACCATTATAGCCCGTATTAAGAATACGTCTATCGCGCACAATCACTGCCCCCACCATTCGCCGCTCACAAGTTGCGCGAGTAGCTACGACGTGGGCAATTTGCATAAAATATTCGTCCCAACTAGGCCTGTTCATTGATCGCCTCTGATTATACTTTGTCAGCCAAGCTGTTATCTAGTAATAATGGATATCATATTTAACCTGAAAAACCGCCAGCAGTGTCATGTGATGTCCTTGAATAAGATCATAAATCGCTCACGTTGATGTCACGGTTGCTGTATATACATAAAGTCGGATACCTCTTATGAACTCTTACCATTCAGAGCTTAGAGAAACAAGAAAACAGCAATTTTACGACGCTGTCCGAGCATGGTGGAATGAGGAAAGGGGAAGTTGACTGAATTTCGAGCAAAACGCGTTCTTGAGCACACCGCTACGTCCCCGACGGGCACAGCCGCAGTATGTCAAGCAAGCATCGGAAAGCGCGCTTGAGTTTCGAGAGCAAATTGTTCCCAAACAAATTCCGTCATTTCATCTAAATCATACCCGCGCAGAGCAAGTTCAAAACTAGCTCGATTATAAGGAAATGGGTACAAAGTCCTATTTATCAGCCTCGTGAAGTTACGCATCAATGCCAATACTGAGTTTAGAACAACTGTTCCATTATAGGAATTATAACCAATTAATCGATTAGGTTGTCTAAACTACTTGACAAAGCCTAAGCGGTAATGTTATATTGGCATTTAGAACGGTAAAACTAGCTCAATGTCAGGTTTTTGGGGAAACAATAGCGACACCTACGACCTGACGAGATAGCTCCGTTACTACTATGGAACGTGTTATCTACTAGGAGGATGTTTCTATGTTTAAGTATTTCGTAATGCTCGTTCTTGCGAGCGCAATGGCAATGCCAGTTTTGGCAGAAGTCGACACCGTTATGGGACCCCACCAGGGCGCCCTCAACTTTAACGTATCCGGTAGCTATACCGATGTCAACAACTATGGCAAGACCACCAGCTTCAATGGCGGCCTGAACTACTTCTTCACGGACGCGATTGCGGGCGAACTCGGCCTTATGTTCAACCGGTTTGAGGATGACTTCGGTACCGACGAAAGCACCACCTATATGCTCGGCGCGAAGTATTACTTCATGCCCAAGCCTGAGAACAAGTTCTTCCCGTTCCTTGGCGCTCGCTTCGGCGGCGTCACTGGCAGCGACATGACCGATGAGACCGTTTGGATGGGAGTTTTAGGCGTAGACTTCTTCGTCGCGCCGAACATCTCGATCACACCTGAATTCGACTATGGCCAGTATTCGAACGGTGATTCGGATAACTTCTTCCGCTTCGCCTTTGGTCTTACTTATTGGTTTAAGTAAGGTAAACCGATACGGACATACGTTGTAAAATGTATGACAATCAAGACCGGTATACTCTTCGGAGTATGCCGGTCTTGATTTTTCACCGTCAAGTCAAATAACAAAACTCTGGATTTCGAGCGACAAATATGATATGCTGAAGGTAGTTAGGAAAAATGGAAGGTTATTAAAATGAGAATATGGCAGATTGGTTTAATCACCCTTGTTTTGGGGCAATCGGCGATGGGGCAATTCAGATTGCCTAATATTCCTATCCCTGATGCTGTTATCCCTGGAATTAATCCGTTTACGAAAGAAGATCCTATTGTTTCCACCAAATTTGGTGATGCGATAACGGAAATTCCTTACTTGGATCGCTACGACCCGAAGGTAATGATACCGATGGGGGTTGTTAAGCGTACTAATGAAGGAGTTTTTACACTATTCCCAGGCGCATTTTCGTTTGATGCCCAAAGCTACTGTCTTCACGCCGGAACTCATGGGCCAGGTAAGGGAGAGGGTTATCTTTATGCTCCTCTGAAAGGCTCAAAAAGCGGGGTAATCAGGAATATTCTCAAGCATTCAGTTGCACATCCGCGAATCGAGCAGCACAATATTCAAGTTCTCATCTGGGCCATACTCGCCCAAACCAAACTTAGTGAAGCTTCACCGGAGATTAGATCAACAGCAAATCAACTTCTCACCGCTGATGAGCTTAAGGATTTGAATAAAAATGCTCTGGGTGTGATGGCTGATGATAAGATGAGTTTGTTACTCGACAGGGTTACACCGGGGCTTCGACCGATATTTGAAGCTGAAAACCGTTTGCGTGGAATGATGAGCGATGCAACTGCGCCCTATGAACGTTTGGCAAATGTGGCAGTCCTTCCCGGCGATCCGCCCAACAATGAGGGTGGACATAATGTTCCCAGCGGTCGCTGGTCGTATCATCCGGATGGCTATTTCATCCACTTTTTCCCAAATAGCTATCCCGAAACCCATTATGATGTTATCATCCCCGGCCGCTTCAACATCGAGCGCGACAATAAAGATCGCATTGCTCTTATCTCAGATTTGGAAGGCAATCGCATAGAGCTAACTTACGATGACAGAATTGAACCTGGAAGCGATGGGGGGCAAGTACGCGCTTTTGCATTTAAGTCCATTCGCTTTGTGCCTAGTAAAGCTGAGGGCGGTTTGGACCGAACTTGGGAAGGGATGGGTTGGACCTTGGTTGGTGTACCACAGGATCATGGCCGTTTAAACGGTCAATCCGCCCGATTCGATAACGTTATTGCTCGATACGGCTCAATCAAAGCCCTTAAAGATGAGTTTAATGACGAGCTTACTAAAGCTGCCAAAGCTAGCGGAAATAAAGATCCCAAAATCAAGCAGGGCTTAGTGGATTTAATGGATCTCAGCCATGTATTTACCGGATTGGCTGCCGTAATAGGGTCTGCACAAAATGAAGCGGCTTGGGTTCCGGTCCATCTCGAACGAGTGCTCAACGCTTGGCAATACACCTTCATGATGATAGCGCGAGGGGATACCATTCCAAATAAGTTAAAAACCCCTCCTGTTGGTGTCTTTGAATTCGATCCTTCCGTTAACGTAGCTGTTCCTGCCAACACCGGCAGGCAGAGGCTCGCTCAATCTGCCAGACCAATTGGCTCATGTTCTAGCCAGGACAATTCCAACCTTCGTTCTATCATAAGAAAGTCACTCCAAACTCATGGAACTGAGATTAGCCTTGAAAATATGGAATTCAAGGGCAGCAACACTCGCTTAATGCGCTTCTATATTCCTTTGAATAAAGACAATCGTCCTTTACCTACACTTATATGCCTTGAACAAGCTATCGCAGAAGGCCGAATTGCCGAAGGCACTCAGCATAACCCTGATAAGCTTCTTATCGGTTCAATTCAACAGTTCGACAATAAAACTCGTGTCACCGTCAGAATAACCAACCTGGAAACCGGCGAAATCACTGCAGTCGGCAAAGACGATGCCGAAGGCGCTAACGATTCCGCCATCAGAGAAGCTATTAACAAGGCATTAGACAATCTGGGTGTGAGGTTTGGGAGTTAATTAAAGACGAGATATTAGTATTTTGAGGGCAGGGATTTGGCAAAGCTTAGGGCTTGGTTGAACCAAGTTTCTAATACTGTGTCATCTTCTAAAGCGACAACTTCAACCATAATCCAGCCTTTCATAGAACGGCCGGTGATGTCGAACTCGACGGTGTGCTCTTTCTTGAGCGCTTCTTCGGCAGCGGGTTCACCAAGGCGTAGAATTAAATTATCTTTCCAAATTCCAAAGGCCATATTTCCGTTCAATAGATAACACATACCGCCGAACATTTTCTTGTGCGAAAGCCCTTTTATCCCTAAGGTGAGGTCTTCCAATCTTTCCGCTAGCAATAAGTTATAAGCCATTTGTTTTATCCGTTAATTAGAGCTTCAGCTTCGGAGAGCCGATAAGGGATGACCCGGGAGACGCCGGGTTCGGACATCGTAACCCCATACCAAACCTGAGCCGCTTCGATGGTCGTTGGGTTGTGGGTAATGATAATGAACTGGGAGCGCGAACTGTACTCCTTCAAAAGGTCCACGAAACGTTCGACATTGCGGCCGTCGAGCGCGGCGTCTACTTCATCTAGCACGCATAATGGACTCGGTCGAACTTCCATGAGGCCAAAGAGGAACGCGACAGCCGTCAGTGCTCTTTCTCCTCCTGAAAGCACTTCCAGTCGTTGTTTTCGCTTCCCAGGCAACTGAACTTCTATATCGACACCACTTTCGAGTAAGTGATCAGGATCAGTGAGAGTCAACTTTGCCTCACCCCCCTCGAATAGCCGCTTGAAGAGACTGCCGAAAGCCTCTTGGACTTTATCAAAGGTATCTTTGAACTGGTCACGAGTGTGATGGTCGATCTCACGGACGGCGCTTTCGAGTTGGTCTTTGGTGTCCAGCAAGTCCTCCCGCTGAGTTTGTAAATCGGTCCATCGCTCACTCATTCGCTGATAGGCCTCGATTGCGCCTAAATTCACATCTCCTAAAGCTTTGAGGTCGCGCCGCAGCCGATTGGCTTGAGTAGACGCATCAGGTGGAATGACTACCTCATCAATTTGGCCGAGGGCTTCTTCAGTGCTCAGGTTAAATTCCTCTAAAAGCCTCTGCGCGATTTGGCTTCGTTTGACTTCCAATCGGGCAAAAGCAAGCTCGGTCTCATGCAGACCTTGTGCGAGTGAGGCGCGTTGTGCTCGATGAGCTTTCACTATTTCCTGGCTATCGAAACTTTGTTCCAGAAGGGATTGGCGTTGAGCACGCAGCTCGATAGCTTCCGCTTCAGATCGAGCTTTGGCATCACGAGACTCCTCGCGTTTGCTGAATGCTTGTGCCCGTTCTACTTTTAATTTCTCGCGTTCAGCTTCAATTGCTGTTAGGCGCTCATGTTTACCCGCTGCGCTTTTTCGAGCTTCCTCGGCACCGCGTTCGTCTTGGTTCATCCGATCTTTGAGGTCAGTGTGTCGTCTGACATGCTCTCGGTTTTCAGCTTCAACTCGGGCTGACATCGCCAGCGCATCATCAAGAGCAGCACGCGCTTCCGCTCTCTCTGTTTCGAGTGATTGCAAGTCAATCTCACTTACCCCAGTCGTATGTTCTTCGACTGGTAAGACTAACCCATCGAATTCATTGGTCAGATCACGGCTTCGATTTTGGCCAGCTATCAGGGCTTGTTCGGATTGAGCTAATTGGCGATCGGCTTGGAGGGCATCGTTTCGCAAAGTCTCAATTTCAGCGCTCAGCACTGCTTGAGTTTCTTGTCGTTCATTCCGTGCTGCTTCAGCCATTGAGCGTTCGGATTCTAAAGCTGCACGCTCTTCATTCATCCGGCCAAGTTCTCCATCAAACTTTTCGAGTTCAACTCGCCGTTTGAGGAGACTGTCTTGAGGCCGAGCCATCTTGCCGCCGGAAACCGCCCCACGGTCGGTTATCAATTCGCCCTCGAGGGTCACTAACCGCGTCCAACCATCCTGACGATGCTCGTGAGCTAGCTTAAGGGCTTCATCGAGGGATTTTATTACTAATGTTCGCCCCAAGAGACGCTCAATCGCCAGTTGATGACGCGCTTCGAATTCGATAAGTTCATCAGCCGCTCCAATAACGCAAGGAAGCTTCTTCAATCGCTCGAACGCCTGATGCTCGCGAGCAGGTTCCATGAGATCAAGGGGCAGGAAAGTAGCCCTTCCTCCTGATTGGCTTTTGAGAAGTTCAACCGCTGTTTGAGCTTGATTGGATGTGGTGGTAATAATATCTTGCAAGCTGCCGCCGAGCACGACTTCAATTGCCTGACGATATTTTTCGGGAACTGTGATGGCATCGGCAATGGAGACGTATTCTCCGACGAGTTTTCCATCACGCGCCGCACTTAAAACGAACTTCGCGCCTGCATGATAACCTTCTAAAGCAGCTTCAGCATCCCTCAGCGCCGCCAATTGTCCTTGCGTTTGAGCAATCTTCAATAACAACTTCCGAAGCGCCGTATCTGCCTCCAGCACTCTGGCATCTTGCTGACCTATTTGCAAGCGTAAACCCGAAAGTGAAGTCTGATGACTTTGAAGTCGCTCATAGGTCGATTCGCGGCGGCTTTTTGCGTTTTCATGCTGTTCTTCGGCTAAGCGAACCGTATCAGTGCAGGATTCCAGTTGTTCTTTGATAATGCTTTTTCGCGACTGTTTTGCTTCAAAACGAGCCATTGCTTCTGCCCTGACAGCTAGGCGATGGGTTAAGCCTTGCAGTTTTCCTTCAATCACTTTAAGTTCGGCTTCCCGCTCTTTACGAAGGGTTTGGGCTTCTTTTGATCGGTCTTCCGGAGGAGCGCCTGCTTGAAGCTGTTCGAGTTGCCTTGCCCAGCGTTTGGCTGATTCAGAGCGGGTTACAGCCTGCTCCTCAAGCGTTTTCATTTCAACCTGAATAGAAGCTGCCATTTCGTTTAATGAACGTTCTCTTTGTTCGTTGAGGGCAACCTGGCTTTCAGCTCGTTCGAGCGCTGTCAAGCTGCTCTGCTGCTGCATCCGCAGATCGTCCATCATTACTTCAATTCGCGCGATCTTATCGCCAAAGGTTGCCGCTGAACCTTCCGCTTTCGAAGTCTCCTCATCCAACTCCATGATCGCCGCCTGGCACTCTTCAAGCTGCTTGGTCAGTCGTTCCAACTCATTCGAAATTTTGGCAAGATCAACGATTAACAGTCCGCTTTCAATTTGGCGCAGTTTATCGGCGAGTTCTTTATAGAGGGTCGCTTTCTCTGAATCACGCTGAAGCGGTCCGCGTTCGCGTTCGATCTCTGAGAGGATATCATTGACCCTATCGAGATGCAGAGCTGCAGTTTGAAGGCGTTTAAGCGAATCGTGTTTTCGAAGGCGATACCTCTTAACCCCCGCCGCTTCATCTAAATATACTCGCCGATCTTCGGGAGTTGCGCTGAGGACGGCATCGACTTCACGCTGGCCTACAA
>JBAXQP010000041.1 GCA_037131655.1 bacterium
TGACGCCGGTGACGATCTTACCGAAGTCTCCGCCGTGCTTGGTGGCATCAGCGCGTGTGTCCAGCTTACCTTCAACCGCTGCTTTTGACAGCATGGCCGCATCGGCTACCAGTGTGTTGACAGCAACGATACACTTGTTGAGGTTGTTCTTAATCTCGTTGAAGTCACCGTTGTAGGTGTCGGTGATTTTGGCAGGTATGTCGCCGTTGCTGATTCGCTCGACGTATTCGGCAGCAACATTCAAAGGACCGACGACGGCGTCGAGTGTCTCGTTGACACCCTGGACGATCGCTTGATAACCGCCTTCGAATTGTGTCGTATCACCGCGAGTATCCAACTTGCCTGCAACCGCAGCGGTTGAGAGTAAGCCGGCTTCATGCACGAGGCTTTTGAGGGTAGTAACGACCTTTGCCAGACCCTTGCTTAAAACGTCAGCATCTGACTTGGGGGTAACAGTGACTGTTAGGTCGCCCACGCTGATCGAATCCGCGGCGCCGGCTAGACCCTTCATATATGCGATCATCTTCTGGAACGAGAGGGCCAACTGACCGATCTCATCTCCAGATTGGTGGTCGATATTTTGGTCCACATCACCCAACGAGATACTGTCGGCAGCCTTCACCATTTTGGTCATCGGTTTGGTAATTGACGTGGTGAGGAACAGGCCGAGTGCAATGGCGATCAAGAAACCAAGTATCATCGCCACCGTCATGGTGCGCTTGCCGGTTACGGCTGAGGCCTCGGCAGTGGTTGTGTTGATCTCTACGACCTTGTTTAGTAACGCTTCGGCTTCATCGAATGACTTTCCTAACGTTACCGTGCCTAATTCAACCATTTGTTTGTGGATAGAATCAGCTTTCGATTTATCAGACTTAACGGCCTCCCAAGATCTGGTAAGATTGACATAAGCATTATGATCCGCTACCCACTTGTCCCATGCAGGGACAAACTTGTCCCAGACAACTTTTTCTTCAGCAGTCTGAGGAAGTGGTTCGTAGACTGCCCGGGCTTCTTTGGCGGCCTTGAACTTTTCGTCGAATCTTTTGTACTGCGCCGCGCGGAGATCTCCAGTTAATGTTCTATTTAACAGAAGATTCTCCGAGCCATCCACTGCCGTTTGCGCCTCGCTGATAACCAGCAAGCTTTGAACACTCGGCAGCTTAACTGTGCCCAAATCCTTGATGGCGTTAAGCCCCACTATGCCGATCACGATAGCGATCAGCGCTACGAACACAAACCCACCTATTAACTTGGGTCCCAACTTAAGTTTATTCATAATTGTTATCCTCTCTGTATTGGCGCCGCCCGTCTACTCATCGCTCCCGCGCAGGTTGAACCTATTCACGGGTAGCTTGTCAACATCGGAGGCTTGGCTCGGTGCGGCATTTCAACCAAGACCCCGTTACTGCGCATGTATCTTTGGATCAGTCAGCCTACCTTTCGGTTATCAGGCCGACTTTTAAAAGTTCACGTCTAGCTGAACGGTTATTTTTGTCGGACCGTTCAGACTTCTGTCGTTGAACCATACCAGCCCGGCGAGCAGGCTGATGTCCTTGGTGAAATAGTAGTAAGCGCCGACTCCGCCTCCACCTATGGCGTTATCGCCAGAGGCGTAATCACCCGCCAGAACGACCTTGCCAGGAACTAAGGCGTGGTCAATTGCCACCATAAATCCCTGGTTTTCATTGTCACCAGCGCCGTTTACGAGCACCTTGTCATTACCAAGATAGTAAGAAGCGGCAAGTCTGGTACGGCCACCTGGTAGGCTTTTGCCAATCGTTAGATAGGCGATGTTTTGGTTCGTAACATCATTTCGTGTGCCGAAATTAAAGAACCCCAACTGTATCGCCGGAGCATCCTTTGAAAGGACACCCTCCCGGTAACCGAATTTAGCGTTAAAGAAGAGTGGGTTTGATCCCGGTAAAAGCAGGTCAATACCGAACTCTGCGGCCATCTTGCCGGGCAAGTTAGCGCCGAAAGTCAGGCCTAGATCCGTCGGAAACTGCGCGCCGGTCTCGGTCGAACCTGCGGAGAAGTAGTCATCAATTCCAAGATGAGTTACGCCGGCTGGTTGTATGTCGATGGTGCAGGGCGTCCAATAGGTTGTGGACGGGGTCGCCAGAGCAATTCCGCCGAAGCCTAGCAACACCATCTGGGTAAAGCCGACTATCACTCTTATAGAGAATTTTAAGTTACAAAATCTAATCATGGTCTCTAATCTCCTGAAATTCTAGATTAACTGGTTTAGTTGATTCGCTGAAAAACGGGGCCGTCCGATGCGACAGGGCGGAACCATTTTTGAGCTTCCACGGGCATCTTTTGGGTTGATTCTGTTGCCAGAAATCCACCCTCTACCAGTGAATCGTGGAACATCCGCAGGACGTCAACGCGCTGTTGCAGACTTAAGTGCAGCAGGACGTTCTTACAAACAATCAGACCGAAGTCTTTTTTAACTGTCTGCAGAGTTGTTAGATCGTGTTCTTTGAAAGAAACCGATTGCTTAATTGATTCATCGAGAGTGTAACGTCCAGAATCTCCTGCCGGTACAAAGTATTTTTTAAGAACTTCTTCCGGTATTCGTTTGACTTGTTCATCCGAATAGGAGGCCTTGTTAATTAAGTCGCCAAAACTACCATTGAGGTCTGTCGCGCAGATGCGGACATTTCGGAATTGAAATTGCCCCATGTTCTCTCGCAGCAGAATGGCTAAAGTGAATGGTTCTTCTCCCGTCGCGCACCCAGCATCCCAGATATCGAGATATCTACGAGTCCTGAGCTGCGGGAGAACATGCTCCTCAATTAGGTCAAGCGTATGCTGGTCTCTAAAAAAGAACGTAAATGCCATAGTATTAAGCCACCATCTGACTGACGGCATCGATATCGATCACCATCGTCGTGTCGAGCAAAATAATCACTCGATCTTGTAACTGGGCTAAACCACTGAGGAAGCGTTTTGTTTCATCAATGGTGATGGTCGGGGGTGGTTGGACTTGATCGTCCGCGATTTCCACAACATCAGAAACCGCATCGCCACGCAGGCCAAAGGTTTTGCCGTCGAAATTAACGACTACGACAATGCTTTGGTCTTCTTCGTTCATCGGTGGCATTCCTAATCTTGTGCGCAGGTCAATAACTGCGATAATCGAACCTCGCAGGTTGATGACCCCCAGGACATAATCAGGCGCATTTGGAATGCTTGTTGCAGGTGAATAGGTTCGAATTTCCTGCACCTCCAACAAAGGCACTCCATAGGTTTCGCTTCCCAGTTCGAATGCTAAGAACTGATGGGAAGACGAATCCGAACCCTGGTTCTCTGTGCGAGTAACTTTCATTAACTAACCTCCTCTGTTCTCTGTCCGTTAAGTTTTAGGACAGGCATATTCCGACTTCAAGCTTCGCTGTAAAAAATATTAAGTCAAACAGTCCTGATATCTTAATCAGGCAGTAAGAGCTTCCTCGTCCATCTGGTATGTCTGTGCAGTCTGAGCGCGACGGATTAAATCACTGGCATCTAAAATCAGAGCGACGTGCCCATCGCCTAAAATAGTGGCTCCTGAGAAACCTGGCACACGCATAAAGTTGGCTTCCAAGCTCTTCATGACGACCTGTTGTTGGCCGATGATCTCATCTGCCAACAGAGCTATCTGCTGATCGTCTTGTTCCAAGATGACTAGCAACCCTTTGGAAGTCTCGCGGATGCCATCTTCCATTTGGAAAGAATCGCATAGCTTCACAAGCGGCAGGAATTTTCCCCGCACGTTTACCATTTCGTAGGTTCCCAACGCCGAGCAAAGAGTTACGTTTTCGGGTTGGAAGGTTTCGACGACTGAGGTGAGAGGAACGATAAAGAACTCGGACCCCACTCGTAAATTAAGTCCCTCCATAATGGCGAGGGTAAGGGGAACTTTGATTAGGAAACGCGATCCCTTCCCTAATTCAGAAAAGACAGTAACAATCCCGCCCAATTTGTCGACATTTCGCTTGACAACGTCCATGCCGACACCACGCCCTGAAACGTCGGTAATTACTTCAGCGGTGGAGAATCCAGGGCGGAATAAATATTCATAAAGTGCATCCGCAGAAGGATGATCATCCTCTTTTATCCATTCGAGAGTGATTGCCTTTTGACGAATTCGTTCGATGTCAATGCCGCGTCCATCGTCTGTGACTTCGATATGAATGCGGCCTTCCGCTTGGTAAGCGTTTAACTTGACAGTGCCGCATGGAGGCTTGCCGAGTTTAACTCTTTGGTCGGGTGGTTCGATGCCGTGGTCAAGACTGTTGCGGAGCAAATGGGTTAGCGGGTCGGTTAAAGACTCGAGCAAAGTTCGATCCAATTCAGTCTCTTCACCGGCGATTTCCAGCTTAACTTCTTTTCCGCTCGATGAAGCTAGATCGCGTACCATTCGCGGGAATCGATTGAATACAAAACCGACGGGGATCATTCGAATGGCCATGACACGTTCGTGCAACTCACGAATGTGGCGCTCCATCTGAACAACTGCCATCTTCGCTTCGACGTCGATGACTTTTTGATGCGTCGTACTCAGCATCGATTGGGCAATAACGATTTCACTGGTCAAGTTGAAAAGCGCATCAACTTTTTCTGTTGCCACACGAATAGTTTGTGCTTCGGCAGGTTTGCGAGTGCCTGCCTGTGCCGCTGTATCTATTGATGTAGTTTTAGCTGACTGTCCATCAGTTATTTGGGAAACTGCGGTTTCGACTTCGACCGTAACGGCTTCGTCACTATCTTCGAAGGGATCTATCTCAACAGTTGCTCCATCACCTGTAAGCTCTAAGACGGCGCGGATCATGACCGGCTCGTAGGTTGTCTCCACATCCAGGAACCAGGTGGCATAACACTCAAGCGGGTCTAATTGACGCAAATCGGGGATTTTTTCTTCTAATCGGCTGCTTAGAATGGTTACATAATCTTTTAAGTCGATAAGCGAGCGCAGGGGGTCGCTTTCGCCATCGTTAAATCGCCCGGAAGAAAAGCTAACGCGATAACGAGTCGGTTTGCTGGCATCTACGCTGTCATTTTTTTCTACTTCAGGCTGAGTTTCAGGTTCAGTCACTACCTGAGGAGTCGGTTCTACCTTAGGTGTTTCAACTCTTAATGCAGCAGTATCGCTTGAGACGAGAGTTTTTAATTGGCCTAGAATTTGTGCGCAAGCAGGATCACCGACATCACCTTCTGTTCGACTTGCATCTAGTAAGTTACGGATGATATCAACACCCTTCAAGAGAAGATCGGTCAACTCTTTAGATAGCGTTCGATTTCCTTTGCGAATAACATCCAGCGAATTCTCAAGCCCGTGAGTGAAGTGGCTGATGTTCGTAAAACCCATTGCGCCGCTGTTGCCTTTTAGCGAATGAGCATTGCGAAAGAGCGCATTGATTACTTCTGGGTCAGCGCTACTTTCTTCCATGGCGAGCAGGATTGTTTCCATCTGCTCCACCATTTCATTAGCTTCCTCATAGAATATCTGTGTTAACGATTCCATATATTTTCTCCGGCCAAAGTTAAGAGTGTCTAAAACAACATAAACCGCACCCCTACGGCATGCGGAACCTTGTGACACTTATCCTGAATATCAATCTCGCGACATGGCCTTCGAGGGTGTGGTTGTGGCGTTAACTTATGAATAAATAGATCTGATTTTCGCTCTTTCAGGCTGCATTAGGAAGTGCAGACGGCATCTCAGCCGTATTCTTAATTAAAGAAAAGTCTTCATAATCCCCTAACAACTGATCGACCCCATTCTCATGTAAAGCCTGCGCAAACTTAGGAGAAGGTTGTGAAAAGGTAAGTGACTTGCCGACGGTATTCAGGCTCTTTTTCAAAGAAATAAACACCTGAAGGCAAGCAAAATGGATCCATTCGACTTGTGACCAATCCACCTTTGTGTTCAAAGGGGAATTCAAAAGGTTCTGTGTCTCGCTCAAAAGAGGCATCATCTCGTCGAAATTTACATCTCCAGTGAGTGTAAGAGTGTATTCGTCCTCGCTAGTGTTGGTCATCATCATAATCCGTTATTCACCTATCAGAACTATCGGTATAACACAGCACTTTTTACAGGTTATTTTTAATGTTTGCGAAATAAAAATCAAAGCCTATCTGAGTTATAAAAATGCCTTCTCGACCCTTTAGGAAGGTTTCTGCTACAATAGTTAAACACGAGAGGGAGCGTAACGTTGAAGAGGGTTGTATCGATTAGTCTTGGTTCATCAAAGCGAAATAAAGAAGCGCAGGTTGATATTCTCGGCGAGCAGTATCATATTAAGCGAATTAGCGCTCATGGTGATTTCAAACGCTTTGCAGAGATGTTCACCGAACTTGACGGTAAAGTCGACGCACTAGGGATCGGTGGAGCAGATAAATACATCTGGGTTGGAGATAAAAGGTACGAATTCAAAGAAATCACTCGATTAGTAAGCGGGGCCAAAAAAACTCCAGTGGTTGATGGCAGCGGTCTTAAGAATACGCTCGAACGAGAATGTGTAAAACGCATTCAAAACGAGGGCCTTTTTGACTTCACTAAATCGCGGGTTCTAGTTGTGTCGGCGGTTGACCGATTTGGACTTGCCCAAAGTCTTCACGATTATGCCAAAGAAATTGTGTATGGCGATGCTCTTTTTGCGCTTTCATTGCCTCTCCCAATTAAAAGCTATCGTACCCTTAAAGTGATTGCTTCCTTGCTATTACCTATCATAACTCGTTTGCCTTTTAAGATGATCTATCCTGTTGGCGAAAAGCAGGAAGTTCGCAAACCTCGTCATGAGAAGTGGTTCAAGTGGGCTGATATAATTGCTGGTGACTGGAACTTTATTCTTCGCTATATGCCCAATAAGCTTCCAGGCAAGACCATCTTGACTCAGAGTATCCGAAAGGACGACATCGATTTCTTCCGTCAAGCAGGGATTAAGCGGGTAATCACAACCACACCCGAAATCGGTAATGAGACATTTGCCACTAATGTATGGGAAGGCGTCATCGTAGCCCACCTAGGCAAACGCCCAGAAGAACTCTGTGCCCAAGATTACCTAGACACCCTAGAAAAGATGAATTGGAAGCTGAATTATATAGATTTTGATTAGTGTGTAGTTCGTATTCCTGAACCCTCCCCCTGAATCCGAGCGTGGAAGTGAAGGGAGGGGAGTCGCCCCGAGAATGAGAAAGATATTCAGTAACCTATCACCTTCTTCGGAAATACGCGCTACGTAATACGAATTCACCTTCCCTTGGAGTAAACTGAATTAATGAGTATGCACCGATTTGCTTTTATCATTCATCCCTTAGATGCAAAAAAGGATATGGCACGGAAGTATCCTTGGGCACGCTGGCTGCCTGAGTCGGTCATTAACCTCTTGCTGAAACATAAAAAGCCAATGCATGTTTCAGAGATTAAAGGAATAGTCTCACCGACAGGCGCAGAGGCTACCGGTTGCTTTATAGGCTGTCCTCTAACACCCAAGCAAATGCAGACCCTTCCGCTAGAATTTGTTTATGACAAGATAATTCAGTGCGGCAAACTTGCTGAAGAGTTAGGCGCGGAGCTAATTGGGTTAGGCGCTTTCACTAGTGTGGTAGGTGATGGTGGTATCACAATAGCCAATAATCTAAAAGCAGCGGTTACTACCGGTAATTCCTATACGGTTGCCACTGCCTTGGAAGGCACGCTTAAAGCTGCTGAGTTGATGGACATCGATATCCCGAATGCAACAGTAGCGGTAGTCGGGGCTACTGGTTCGATTGGACGTACTTGCGCTTTGGTGATGGCAGCCCAAGCAGGAAAGATAATTTTGATTGGAAGGTCTCAGGAGAAACTTGCTGCTCTGGAGGCTGAGGTTCGTGGTTCTGCACGCGGGGAAGTAGTGATTGAGACAGATGTTAATCATGGATTAAAGGATGCCGACGTAGTCATCACGGTTACTAGCGCCGGGATGCCGATTATTCATCCTCAGCATTTGAAATCGGGAGCTGTAGTATGCGATGTTGCGCGGCCACGGGATGTCTCCAAACGTGTCGTTAAAGAAAGAAACGATGTGTTAGTAATTGAAGGTGGTGTAGTGCAGGCGCCAGGGAACGTTGAGTTTAATTTCAACTTTGGTTTCCCTCCGGGAACAGCTTATGCTTGTATGTCCGAGACAATGATTTTAGCGCTTGAAGGGTGTATTGAGAACTTTACTTTAGGAAAAGAAGTTAGTATAGAGCAGGTCAATGAAATCACGACATTAGCAAAGAAACATGGCTTCCAGTTAGCCGGTTTCCGCAGTTTTGAAAAAGCTTTGACTGAGCAACAGATAGAAACGGTCAGAAATAACGCTCGAAACAAGAAACCGAAGTTGATAGCGAATGATCTAGTTAATTAATCAGTAAGAGATAAGAGTGTCGAGTAAGAGGTTGCGTATGCATTCAGATACAACATCAGACAATCCTCAATTTTGGCTAAGTCGAAAAATCGAACTTAGATGGGTCATTGTCTTGCTGGCGCTGGCTTTGCTTGTGAGATGTTCTAACCTTGTTTATCGGGTACCCATTTGGGGTGATGAACCTTCATATCGAATGATAGCTGTGAATATCCTCGAAGGAAAGGGGTTCCAAGAAGGACATTATTATGCATGGCGTTACCCCGGATACTGTTATTTCATAGCGGGAACTTTATTGCTCGAAAAGCAAACTGGCTCGGAGCCGTTCGCAGCAAGAACCACGGTTGCGGCACAAATTCTGATGTCTGTTTTAGGATGCTATCTACTTTATAGGTTGATAAAACAGATTTTTGGGACACGAGCAGCGTTGATAGCTTTAGCTCTGATAACCTTTTATATCCCCCAAATACGCCTTCCTGGACGGCTATTTTCCGAGAACCTCTCATTGCCGCTCTTTCTTTTGTTTTGGTGCATTTACATATCGTTCAGAAAGCGTCCGAGTTTTCTGAACGTCTTAGGAATGGGTGTCTGTGCCGGAGTGGTCGGATTATGCCGAGAAACGGCTCTTGCATTTATACTTGTTGTACTTATCGCAGAGCTGGCGACTAGGATGCGAGCCGTTAGGCTATCTGCGCTTGCTCCGATTCTAGGGGTATTTCTATTTCTTGGGCTAACGCTTTCGCCATGGTTGATTCGCAACTATCTTCTATTTCATAAGATAACATCAATTACCACTAACGCGCCGATTAACATTTACTATGGCGCTCAACCTAATGCAACCGGCTTTTGCACGATGGACAATCTTGGTCCACCCTACAGCTTGGTATTGGTTGAGCCTCCAAATACTTCCCATCGGCACGATCCTGCTAATGGAATATATGAGGAAATTGAGGTTGGGCGTTCTCAACTCCAGGCATCTATTGATTACGTTCGCCACAATCCGCTCGCCTGGACGCTTTTAGGGTTTAAGAAAGCTGCCTACTCCTGGGTGCTTCCTTCAATGACTTTCTTCAACCCACAATCAAAAACAGAACAGGTATTCGCTCATATTTGGGATGCTAATTATTTACTAATCCTCATCCCAGGTTTGATGGGCGCTTGGCGCTTAAGACGACGCTTCTTTGAGCTATTACCTGGGTATAGCACTTTAATAGTGCCTACTTTTCTTTCGATACTGACTGTAGTATTGACGCGATATCGTATGCCAACCGATTTTGGGCTTATCTTATTTGCGAGTGTTCAATATGCTTTTTGGTGGGAAGGTCGACTTTCTCGCTCATCAAAGACGGAACTTGCAGACGCTTCTTTAAGTTAGGGGACTAAAAATGACGTTAATGCAGCAGGAAATTCATCAACAGCCTGAAACTATCAGAGCCGTTGCTTATGCTGAGGTAGAACCAGCTCGATGCCTTGCACAGGCGATGCGCGAAAGGGATATTAAGTACGCAATCATTGCTGCTCGTGGCACGTCCGATCATGCCGCAACCTATGCTCAATACTTATTGGGCATAGAGAACTCATTGCCGGTCGGATTAGCTACCCCGAGCGTACAGACACTCTATGGCAGGAAAGTAAATTATCGAGACGCTTTGGTAATTGGGATATCTCAATCCGGTGAATCGCCGGATGTAGCTGAAGTTGTTCAGTCAGCCCGAGAAGTCGGAGCATTGACTGCGAGCATAACAAATAATCCAAATTCACTCGTTGCCCGCACTGCAGAGTTCCCTTTGCGCATTCACTCAGGGTCAGAAAAGAGCGTGGCTGCGACGAAGACCTATATGGGCACACTGGCTGTTATTGCACTTCTTTCTGAACTTCTTAAAGGTTCAAGTGATCCAGTTGCAGCTTTGAATGATGTCGCCGATAAAATGACTATCGCGCTCAAGAAGGAAGAGCAAATCGCACGAGTCGTGGAGCGTTATCGTTATATTCAGCAGTGCGCAATTCTTGCTCGAGGGATTAACTGGGCGACAGCTTCAGAAGCAGCCCTGAAAATTATTGAGACTAGCTATGTAATGGCAAGGCCTTATTCTTCGGCGGATTTCTTGCATGGTCCCTTCGCTCTTGTGCATGCGGGATTTCCGGTCATGCTTTTTGCATCTAATGGTCCAACTTTAGGGACGATGCATGAAATAGCCTGTAAACTGAGAGACAATAACGCCGAAATTATTGCAATCGCTCGCTCAAAAGATATTTTGGACACTGCAAGAACCGCAATTGAAGTTGAATTCGACATCGAAGAGATATATAGCCCGTTGGTTTATATTGTGTATGGACAACTTTTCGCCTGTCATTTAGCGCAGACGATCGGAGTCGATCCTGATAATCCAAGAGGACTGACCAAGGTCACTAGAACTCTTTAAAAGGGAAAGGGCGGGTATTTTACCCGCCCAGTGGTATTGTTCACGGAGCCTTGTTATTTGACGCGCATTTGGCACGTCAAAACTTGAGTTGCGTTTGCATCCAACGAAGCTACTTGCCAAGTAACCGCATGAGTTGTCGCGTTGAAAGTCCCGCCTGAACTGACACTGCCAACAACGATGTCCATCGCAGTAGGAATAGGCAAACTATAACTAACATTGGTTGCTCGGTCTTTCCCAACATTCGTGCAGGTAATTCGATAGGTAACGATATCCCCTGGCTTGGGGGCTAACGGGGTGGCCATAAGACTTATACTCAAGCGAGGAGAACTTAGTAAGATCAGAGCTTGCTTGGAAGGGAGAGTTACTATTCCTGGCCCAAAGGTTACGTTATCTAAATCTTTATAGCCGCTTGTTAAATTGTAAGTATAGGATGCACTATCATGAGGATTGACCAAGACCATGCCATTTTCAAACTCGCGCTTAAATAGGCCGCCGGTATTGATATCTCCTTGGACGATCTGGTAAGCGCCTGTTGGTTTCCCCAAGTTAACTTCAAGATCGGGGTTCCATTCGATTATTTCCTGGTCCTTTTTCCATATGTGACCGGGGGATCCCGTAATATAAGTGTAATAACTTTTATCGCTGTAGCCTAATAAATAGGTGCCCAAGCTAAAGCGTCGAGCAAGGGCATCATCACGTGTTGAACGGCCAACGATGAAATACCAACGATCACTTCGATATACTTGGCTTAGTAATTTGCCTTTCCAACTGCTGTAGGGATCGCATCTGGCCAAAGGACTGAAATTGGCAACACCAAGTTCGTAATTTGTTCCATCAACTATTTCCGTCCATGTTTTTCCAGGTTCCTCATACCAGTTAGCATGAGCCATGTTTAGGATAACCTTTAATCCAGCGCTTTTTAGTGGTGGAACAACAGTTCTCAGGAAGCTTGTAACTGCTCCTTGCCAAGCGGCATCGGTTTGATATTGCGCAGGAGCTTTTCCTGTTACTGTGCATTTCGCATGAGCATCAACACAGTCCAAGTACACCCACTTTATCTTCATTCGCGAACAGTAAGTAAGAAGCCTTTGTAAAAAAAGCTGTTGATAGTCAGTATTACCTATGTCGACAAAAACGAACTTATTGTTTTCATTGAATTGGTTGCCGTCTGTATCTTTGAACAACCAGGTCGGATGGTTATTTACAACCTCATCCCATCCGATAGGGCTTGAAGGATCTGGCCCGCCATTTATAGCGAGATAGCTCATTCGCGCTACAAGCATAACAGGAGCATCAGGGCGTATTCGCATTAGACCACTAATTGGATAATCTGGCTCATACCGGCCGCCTTCGAACTTTTCGATGTCAGTAAGGGCATTATTCTTACTGCAATAACCATAGATAATCCAGTTGCGCACGGTGTACTTCTTTGGAACGATATCTGGTTTACCATCGGTAATCACAACATCATCGAACCACACAGTTCCGGATGTCGGGCCTGTGCCGGTTGCAAGCCTAATATGAAATCGGAACCATGGAGTATTTGCTGGGATTTGAAATTGATAGGTATAGCGTGTCCAGTTTGGCGTCGGTTGAAGAACTTGCTCAGGCAACAATTCTTGCCTCTCGTTTGTAGTAGGGCTGGTGTTATAATCGCAAAAGATGTGCAGCTTAACATTATTAACAATAGAGCTGGTCTTAAACGCGAAAGACATCGTAACTCTATCTCCCGGTTTAACTAAAGAAGAAGTTCTGTCAGTGTATTGCATCTGGCCAATGTTATATTTGGTGCCTCCAAGGGCATTAGATATCTGAATATCCACTTTCTGGCTGGATGTTCCAGTTAAAAAAGTGGTGTTATCGATTGAAGGGATAACACCGGCGATTACAGAAGAAGCAAGCCACCACCCATCCCCAACACCATCACCGTCTTGATCAGATTCGAAATCACCAAAACCATCAATAGTATTAAAAGGTCTTGGTGAAAGGATCTGGGAATTAGAACTTGAGAAGAAAAACAACATGAATCCAGCAACAAGAACAAGCATATTGACTGCTCTTGATCTAATCAGTATTCTGAAAGGCATCTTCTTTACTCCGCCCAACCTACGCATCACTCGGTTCCTTCCATGTGTAAGGTATATGCAGTCCAAGTACTACTGCCATGTATAGCTACTTTTAACGAAAGTCAAGCCAAAACACTAGGATTTAAATACAATTACGTTTATCCTCCCTCTAGCGTTAGCATGTATTTATGTGTTGTGATCGGATGTGAGAGAGTAAGAATTACATCTGGCTTCTAAGTGTTACCGTTGTTATTTCTGGGCGGCAGAATAGGCGGATGTGGATGAAGCCGGTACCGATGCCTTTTGAGACATAAAGGGTGGGGGCGGTTTGGCGTTTAATAATTCGGGCGAGTTTTTGTGGGTGGTAAATACCTTGCGAAAGCTGATATTCCAAACGATTGTGACCCAGCAAAGGGCCGATGAATGGCACTCTTATTTGCCCCCCATGAGTATGTCCTGCAAAGACAAGATCGACTTTCGGAAATGATGTGTCAGTAGCGATTTGGGGGGAATGGGATAGAAGAATGCGGTAAGGCTTTTCGACGAAGACCTTTTGGGCGATCGCCTCCGCCAAATTCGCCCGGCCTTTATAAGGATCATCAACACCGATGAGTTGAAAAGGCGTTCCCTGATGCTCGAGCACTACCGATTCATTAACAAGCATCTGAATACCACCGTCTTTTAAGGCTTGAAGAACTGACTGAGTATCCACCC
>JBAXQP010000042.1 GCA_037131655.1 bacterium
CTTAAATGTAATAATGAGAAGTTGGTGATGCACTAAACCTAGCCATCATAAATATATTACAACAGAAAATGAAAAAACGGACAGGATAAGCATAGCGAAATTTTATTTTTGTAAAAACTAGTATTAATACTTGCTCGGCACATCAACCTAAAACTAATTACTTGACTTTGATTGAGTGCTAGAGATACACTCGCTATGAAGGAGCGTGGTCAAGGTGCGTCGATCTGTTTCAGTCGGACTTATAACACTGTTGCTAATTCTGGTCGCTGGTCTGACCTATTTAAATAATAGGAGCAAGCCGGATTTTCCGCCTACCGAAGAAGAAATGACTCGTATGCAAAAAAAAGCTCCACCTTCAAAAGAGGAGTTGAAATCAGTGCTCAAGCCTGAGCTAAAGCCTGAAAAAGCAAAAGAGCAAACGAGCAAACAGGCACAGGAACTAGCTAAAATGAAAGCTAAAGAAGAAGCTAGGAAGAAAAAGAAGATAACTGACGATAATATGGAAACCGGTTGGTGGAGAAAGCAAAAGTAAGCCTGGGAGGTTGAATGTCTGATATAGTTTCTGTTTGGCAGGAATCGTTGAATGTGATCAAAGATCGAGTTACCGGACGTACTATCTGGGAAACGTTAGATGCCATCATACCTATAACCTCTGAAGAAGAAGTTGCGGTTTTGGGCCTCCCCCATGAAAAGTCGAGCCAAGCCGGCCACCTCAATTCCCCTACTACCCGTAATATCATCGAGCAGGTGCTGTCCGGGCGCATGGAAAAACGACTTACGGTTCGGGTGATAGAAGGTACTACTCTTAAAGATTGGGAACATGTCAAAGAAAGAGAAGCAACAGCGCGGCAACTAGAACAACAATCCTATGTTCGTCATCAAACTGAACTCTCCTCCACGGCCATATGGGATGACCTTCATGATCAATGCCAGCGTAAATTCCACGACTTTACTAATCGAAGCCTAGCAAGTGTTCGCGGACAATACCTTATA
Organism: bacterium; assembly: GCA_037131655.1. Taxonomy (NCBI): domain Bacteria; species bacterium. Next base: position 994 of record JBAXQP010000042.1, read on the forward strand.
GAATGTATCAACTTGATTGTCGAGACCCTTCAGAGAGTCGGCGAACCTGATGAGCTCGCTTCTCGTAACTATTCGCGTGTTATGGAAAGAGTCGCCCAAAACACCGACATTCCTTCCGCACTAGTAGCCTATTTCGTACTTGAGAGAATAAGATAAGAAGCGATAAGCTTTCAGCTTCTCTGCTTTTCGCCCCCATAAATCAACCGCCCCGACAATATACTTGTCGGGGCGGTTTTGTGTTAGGTTAGTTTGTTGCTATTAGCGTTTCATGTTGATCAGTTCCTGCATCATGTCATCAACAGTAGTAACAACGCGGGTATTGGCTTGGAAGCCGCGTTGGGTGATAATCATGTTGGTGAACTGGTCTCCGATATCGACGTTAGATTGTTCGAGGTATCCGACGCTGACGGAAGCTCGGCCGTTATCCGTTGGCGCGCCGATTGCTGGTAGACCGGAGTTGTCGGACTGGCGCAGGAAATTATTGCCAGTTCTTTCCAAACCACTCGGGTTGGCAAAAACAGACACTGCAATTCGAGCAAGTGGGCGTGAAAAGCCGTTCGTAAACGTACCGCTAATGATGCCATCCTGACCGACGGTGAACGATGCTAAAGTGCCTGGTTGATACCCATTGGCTTGCCCCGCCTGAACATTTGCAGCCGCTTCAACCTGCTGGATTTGAGTGAAATCGATACTAATAGGGAGCGAACCAGCTCCATTGGTAGGTGTAATTATTACATCTTGAGCTGGCGCAGGGTTGGGTAATACCGCTTGGCCTTCATCATCAAAGTAAAGAGGTGAATTACCTGCTGTGGCGCTGGTGCCAATGGAAACACCGTTTTCTGTTGCGCTCCAATCCCAACTGGAAGATGCCGTTCCGGTGAGGAACGAACCTACTGTATGGTTGGAAAATGTCATTTCGATTTCATGTAATCCGCCTAGACTATCATAGACGGTTGTCCTGACCATTCGGGAATCGGCAGGTATAGCTCTCGCATCTAAGTTTCCTACGAATGGAGCTGAAGTTGTTGCCTGAACGGATGTCAAAACCCCCATCGGGATTTGGATGCCTGATAGGGATGTAACTTGACCGGTCGTATCGATGTCGCCGCTAGCATCAGCGGACCAACCAAGAAGCTTCTGACCCGTACTTCTGTGAACAAGTGTTCCATTTGCGTCCAGCGCGAACGTGCCATCACGTGTGTATGAGATTACATTGCCATCTGTGACCATAAAATAACCCGGTCCCTGAAGGGCAAAGTCCGTCGAACGGTTTGTAGACTGCAGACTTCCCTGATCCTGAATTGTATCAGCTGATGCTACTTGACAACCTAAACCAATTTGCAGAGGGTTTACACCACCTACATTATCGTTGGGACGAGAAGCGCCGGTAACCGTTTGAGCAAGCAGTTCCTGAAAACCCATTCTCGATGCTTTGAATGCGGTTGTGTTGACGTTGGCGATGTTATTACCAATTACGTTCAGTTGAGCTTGGTGTGCCTTGATACTGGCCACACCCGCGAGCATTGCTTGTAACATGAATGACCTCCTGTTTATCTGAGCGTTCAACTTCATTCATGAAGTCGAACATGAAGCCTCCTCGGAAGAGGTCCGGCTTCTTAGTTTTGGTTTTGAATTACACTATTACTGCGCTGTCAATGTTTGTAAACACATTGTCCTTAAGGCTTGCCTTATCAACAGCTGTAATAACTGTCCGGTTGCGAACGCTGACCACTAGCGCAACATCATCCATCAACACTAATGATTCACGTGCCCCTTTGTCGGCGGCCTTCTGAACGCCATCTTCGACACGTTTCCATTGGTTTTGATTGAGCGAGATATCTCTAGACTGCATACGCGTTTGAGCATGCGCCGACACTTTCAGCGCAAGCTGCTGCTGCTGCAAAGCCTCAGCGAATGATCCGCCTTGCTGCAGTGGTCTGCTTTGAGTTGGTATAGTCGCAGGCCCTATCGAACCTGGACGTATGTTGTTAATGCGATTATCTGGCATAGGACTTGCTTTCTACTTTGATATCCCTTCGGATACTGATGTTATCGCTGTAATGTCAATCGACTGAGCGCCTACCATAACACTGATATTGTCACCACTCAGCTTTAGGCTGGTCACTATCCCTGAAACAGATATTCCATTGGTGTCAGTTCCATCGACTTGTTTACCGATGAGTGAAGCTGCTTGGAGCTTTTGCATACTCGTTTGCATCTGTGTGATGCTTTGGATTTGCGTTAGCTGAACAAGTTGCTGTGCCATATCCTTATTATCCATCGGGGATAGTGGATCTTGAGTAGCGAGCTGCGTAACCAGCAGCTTGATAAACCCAGTTTGATCCAACGAAGCCCTGTTTGGATTATTTTCCGGCACTTTATACGGGCTGGTAATACTACTTGTTGCTGATACTGCCATTTATATAACCTCCTTAAACACGTGTATCTAACAGCCCTGTATGCCAGGAGTTAAACGCCGGCATAGAAGCTGTATCGATTGAGATGGTGGCAGATGGGTTGAACGATCGGCGGACAGGAGCCCAATTGGGTGTTTGACCTTGTTGTCCTTGTTGAGCGCTCACATTCACCTGGCCGAGAGATAGTCCCCGCGAGGCCAACGAGTCGCGAAGTTGGTCGAGCGATGAAAGAAGCGCTTGGCGCGTCCCTTCATGTTGAGTGACCACATTCGCATCCACAACTTTGCCCACGGTATGAACAGTTACTTCTACGCTTCCTAGTTGCGGTGGGTCAAGTCGAAGACTAATCGTGCGTTCCTGCCCATTCGCATGAGCCTGAGCGATATAGCGTCCAACCTGCTGTGCCAGAGCAATTCTGTCCACTTCATTAATTTGTCCAAGAGAACTTGCAGCTTCAGCCGCTTTGACGGCATGTTGCTGATAAACCTGTTGGAATTGAGCGGGCGTAGCAAACTTCTGGTCGTTGGGACTTTGCCCACTTTGTTGAGAAGTCCGGTTCGAGTTAGTTGTCTCGACCGGAATATCAGTTGTAGCTGCTTCAGTTGTGATACTTACTGATGCATCTTTAGTTATCGCCGAGACCTGGGGCGCCACGACAGGAACAGCTTCTGCTGCAGGTTGTGTCACATCAACAGCCGTCTTTGAGGGAGTTACGTTGTTGGGTGTATTACCTCTGGGTTCAATTGCTTTACCAAGCACTGCTTCTCTTGCCGATAAGTTATCTGCAATCAAAGGCCGGTTCTCAACTTGAGCTGTCGTTATCTCAGTTATTACAGTATCGGATGAAGCCGTTTGCTTTGGTTCAACTTTCCCTGTTACCGCTTGACGAGTATCCTGAACCTGCTGTACAGGCGCAGTGGATTTCTCTGTGGCGACAAGAGGATCAGCAACAACGTTTTGGGCTACTTTAGTTGTTTCAGCCACTATTTCAGAATTTCCTATATCCGTATTTACTTCAGATATCGGAACATCATCAACAGTAACCAAAGGTTGCGCTTGTGGGATAAGAGATGGTGTAACCGTTTCAACTTTTGGTGTTACAGTTCCAACTTCTTGAGGTTGCGTTTCAGCTACCCCTTTTAGTTCGAATGGTGTCACAGAATTGCCTGCAACCGATTCAACAAAGAGCGCTTCGGCGACTTCATTAGTTAACATCGGTGGTGCAATAACTGGAGCCTCATTTGGCTGTTGTGTTGAAGCCTGCATTGAGGTTGCTGCTATAGGCTGTTGGGATTGAGTTGTTAAGGCTGCTGTTTGCGTTTCAATCATTACGGCTGAAGGCATAACAGATGCCTGTTCTACCGATGGTAGAACGAATAGTTGAGACACAGGCACATCAATTGGCATAACCGAAGCCGTAGCAATCGTGCCAATGGTATTTGTCGATGAGGCAGCCGTTTGCTTCGCGACAGCCTGTGTTAGAGCGCTAAGGGTTTCCTCAACACTCTTAGTTGTTGAATTAGCCGGAGTCGGCGCAACATCTGGGATGATCGGTATAAACTCAGGCGCAATAAAGCACGCGGCAAGTACCGCTATGCTTGTTTCTTGCGCTGAGGATTCGTCGTCCTTAGATGTGGACGGAAGACCTAGTGGCGGGGCATCCGGTTCCTTCGGGTACTGCTCATTTAACACCGTTTCGCCTTGCCCAACCGTCTTCTGCGTTTCCTCGAGGCTTTGTCCAAGCAACTTATCGAATGATTCTGGCTCTTTTGACACTGGCGGAGGGCTTTGGTCAATGTTGACCGGCTGCGCCGCCAGCGTAAACAAAACGCCTTGCAAGATAATTCCCCCTTTAGGGCGCTAGTTGCTCCAAAGTGAATTGTCGGTGATTTTGCGGGGCGCCTTTATGCCTGTCAAGGGGTTTTAGAGAGAATTATTCCTTGACAAATTACTGTCAGTCAGGTATATTGACCTAGCTTACAACGCGGGGTGGAGCAGTCTGGTAGCTCGTCGGGCTCATAACCCGAAGGTCGTTGGTTCAAATCCAACCCCCGCACCCATTTTTCTCTTCTTGTTTGTTTTTCACACCCAAAGCTTTTATTACTATCTCTTTTCCTTTCAGATGCGACGACTTTTCAACCTGTCATCTCATCTACAAATATCTGCTCAGTAAGGCGGGGGTTGGTAAAGGAATAGGAACCACCCTCGATCACTACGTGAGCAGGTCAGATCCTGTGAGTTTTCTGCAAACCAAACACATGACATGTGTACAATAATGAGTATAGAAATTGAGTGGAATTAATAGAGTATTGGCCTTGCAGGAATGCGTTGTGGTTGTTCAGAATGTGGATGGAGATTTATGCGAAAATTCGGAGGGATGATAGATGCCTGATTTAGCTTGTATTGGGTCGTTGGTGGCGGATTTGGTGGGGAAGCCGATTGATGAGTATCCACCACGTGGGCGGTTATCGATTGTGCCTCGAATGGAGCTGCATACCGGCGGTTGTGCGCTTAATAGCGCGGTGGCAGCGAAGAAAATCGGGTTGGATGCTGCCGTTATCGGTAAAGTGGGGGCAGATGGGCTTGGCGAGTATGTTATGAACGTGCTGAGCCGCCAGGGCATCAACGTTACCAACGTGAGCCAGGACCCCAGCGTCAATACTTCCGCTACTATGGTAGTCGTGCATGGAGATGGCGAGCGCTCGTTCATGCACTACATTGGCGCGAACGCGGCATTTACTATCGATGATATGGATTGGGACCTGGTCAAAAACACCAAGATTTTGCATATGGCAAGCGCATTGGTGATGCCGGGTATCGATGGCGAGCCGAGCGCGCAGATTTTGAAGAAGGCAAAAGAACTGGGATGCACCACTGCAATGGATACAACTTATAACCCCGAAAGCGGTTGGATGAAGATGCTTGCGCCGTCATTTCCCTATGTTGATTATTTCCTGCCAAGTATCGAGGAAGCGCGGATGATCACCGGTTGCAACTCGGAACAGGATATGGCGTCGTTCCTTTTGGATAAGGGCGTCAAAGTAGTAGCTCTGAAGATGGGCGAAAACGGCAGCTACGTGCGTTCAAAAGATGTCGATGCCTATATCCCAATCTACAAAGTCGATGCGGTTGATGGAACGGGTGCAGGCGATGCTTATGTGGCCGGTTTCCTATCGGCGATTGTCAAGGGTTGGGATTTAGAACGCGCAGGACGCTTCGCCAGCATGGTAGGCGCCTGCAGTGTCTCCGCCATGGGCGCCACAACCGGTATCCTAAGCATGGAAGATACGCTAATGCGATTTGAAGCCTAAAGGCAGGTCCAACACCCATTTCCCCATTTCCAAGGGGGTCTTCGGAGCACTTCGATACGGCCTAAAGGTCTGCTTAGGGAAGCGGATTTTAGGGATAGATGTGTCATTCTGAGCGATGTGAAGAATCTGTCTGGAAGGTATTGGAGGAGGTTGCTTCGGTACAATCATCCTCGCAATGACACAGAAGAGATATCAAAATGTCAAAGTATGAGAGGTAAATAAATGGCGAAAGAAACAGTCCGTTCTCGGTTCCAAAAAGTTTTGAAGGGTGAGATGCCCGATGATCGGTTGCCGCTAATTGAGTGGACGAATTGGTGGAACCTTACGACTGATGTGTGGGAAAAGCAGGGACTGCCGGCAGGTATGAGCGCTCACGAGATCAAAGAATACTTCGGGCTTGATATGGATTATCAGATTTGGTTTGGTCATGGCAACCCCCCTGAAGGTCTACGGCCTGAAGGGCGTCCCTTAATCGAGAACGAAGATGACTATGAGAGAGTTCGCCCATACCTCTATCCCGATCCGGTTGGGATTAATTATGATCATTGGAATGGAATCGCGCAAAGGCAGGCGGCGGGCGAAGTGGTCATGTGGATGACTATAGAAGGTTTCTTCTGGTGGCCTCGTGTGTTATTCGGGATAGAACCGCACTTCTATGCTTTCTATGACTATCCCGAACTAATGCATCGAATCAATCAGGATGAAGTCGACTATTGCGTTCGCTGCATAAAAGAATTTCTCACCGTCTGCACACCCGAATTTGCAACTTTCGCTGAGGACATGTCCTATAACCACGGTGTCATGTGTTCGAAAGCCCTTTTCGATGAGTTCATTGCACCCTATTACCGCCAGGTGGTTCCGCTTTTAAAGGAGAATGGGATTAGTGTAATCGTCGATAGTGATGGTGATGTCGAGCCGTTAATCCCTTGGATGGAAGAGGTTGGTGTTGAGGGCATATTGCCGTTAGAGCGCATGGCCGGTGTTGATGTCAATCGCATCCGCTCCGAGCGCCCGAATTGGAAGATGTTAGGTGCCTATGACAAAACTATCATGCACAAAGGCGTGGATGCCCTGCGCGCTGAGTTCGAGCGTCTAATGCCCGTTATGAAGAGCGGCTATTTCATCCCTTCTGTCGACCATCAGACCCCGCCTGCAGTCTCGGTTGAAGACTATCGACTCTATATGAAACTTTATCGGGAGTATGCCGAAAAGGCGTGCAAGTAAGACACGGAAAAAACACAATCGGGCGACCCACAGGGTCGCCCGATTTTAGTAAAATTCCCTACGCCGATCTAACGATAATCTTTTCGGGAAGGGGTTCCAGTATTGGCGCTTCTACGTGTTGCCAGACATTTTCGACCCAGTGTTTTCTAGTGGCAAACCCCCATATCAGACCAAAACCGCGCCCAAAGTGGAGGATTGGGAATACGATTGGGCAGAAGAAGGCGGCTACATCCCGGTCACGTTTGAAAAGCTGAAGGCTCGCTAACAACGAGACTGATAAATAAAACGCCGCGCACCCAAAGAATGCCCACATCGCCGGTTTAAATACAATAGCTGCAACTCCTAACACAGTCGCAATTGCTGCGACCAATCCTGGGAATATGTGACGAAGCCCTGCGTTTTCTTTGCTAATTGCTCGGCAATAGGCGTTCCATTTGCCATATTGGAAGCTCTGTCTCCATAACGTCCTGAGACCCGCTCGGCAGTAGTATTTGCACACAATCGCCGGATTCATGTAGATCCCGCCGCCGCTTTTGCGGCTGCGCAGGTTCAATTCGTAGTCTTGATGGCAGGTGAGCTTCTCGTTGAAAAGTCCGACCTTTTCGAAAATCGTTCTTCGGAATGCGCCGAACGGGACGGTGTCTTTATAACCTTTGCGCATACTGACGCGATAGGACGAGTTGCCTACCCCGAAGATATGGGTTTGGGCTAAAGCAATCGCTCGCGCAATAAAACCTTTTGATGCCGGACGGACAACCCATACTCCGCCAACATTGGCTGCACCGGTATCCTGGAGGGTCTCAATTGACTTGCGGATGTAGTCACGGCAGTATTCGGCATGCGCATCCACTCGGACAATATATTCACCCTCTGCCGCGCGAATGCCTATATTCATGCTATAAGGCACCGTTCGGTTGGGGTTGTTGAGCAGTTTAATTCGGGGGTCTACGGCTAACATCTCGAAAACAGCATCACGAGTACGATCTGTGCTGGCGCCATCAACAATTATGAACTCAATCCGATCTGGCGGATAATCGTTCATTAATAGCGATTGCATGCACTGACGAATATATTTCTCTTCATTGCGTACTGGTATTATCACCGATACGAATGGAAATTCTTCACTGCGGTCTTCGTACATCATTCCATAGACCTCCATCTAAAAGCAGTATTCAATCATAAATAGACTAGGGTTAAAATGATTATAGGTGAAATTACGAGGTGGCAATAGAGCAAAAAACCTATTATTTAGCTTCAATATTTATAAGCTTGAGGTCTTTGTTAAGTTTCAGGAACGAGGAACATGTAGGCGCCGTCGACGTTGATAATTTGTCCGGTTGAATAGAAAAGGTCGCCTCTTACCATAGCTGCGTAAGCTTTACCGACATCTTCAGGTTGACCTCATCGACGTTGGAGAAAACCGCCTCCCCCCGCCTGGAGTCAGTGAGGGTTCTGAAAATATGCACTCCAACTTGCTTATCGTTTGAACTCGACGTATCCCCACTTTTCTGGGAGGTGCATGTTTATTGCGCCTTGGGGGGACCAGACCCAGAAGTTGGATTGGGAATCTTTGGGTTTTTGGTATTTGCCGTCAACAATCTCGAAAGGCCATTCGGTGCGCACCAAGTTCATACGCCAGGTATCGCCGGGTTTGGGAGGAGTAATTCTGCCCGCTTTTTCTGCCATCATTTTCCAGGGGATAGCAAGTTCAACGGACCAGCTTTTATCGGTATCGCATGGCTCGTTTATAGTCCCATCCACTTGAACGGCTACTTTGATGTTGGGGTTATTGAGGTTTATTCCTTTACCGCCTTCTTTGTAAGGGTGAGTTAACATCAGGTCCCAGATCGTTCCTAACGCATTTACCTCAAACTCGAAGTAGTCTTTGCGGTCGCTATCAGGGTCGATGAAAACCTCAAAGTTATTCTCCAAAAAGAGCGGGCTGCTGCGAGCCGTATAATTTCCCCAAACGTGAGGCTCCTGAAGCTCTGCCCCTACGTAAAGATACTCATCATCCCAAAGCAATTTGACCCGAGTACGCAGGTACGGCTTTGGCTTATGAGAACCCTCGATGTCCACAAAATCATTAATCCATCGGGCTTTTCGCCAGGAAGCATCGCCCAGCTTGCCATCGATTACGATCGGACATGCCGTATAAAGGCACACCGCATGTTTTGGGGCGTCATTCGAAACCGTACTCAATATCGTGCTCAATAAAGCAGTAGTAAATATCATTAGACTTTCTATACCCGATTTGATACTCTGCTGGTATATAAAGCAATAATCAAACTCAATTAGATACAATACATTTAAGTTACAACTGTATGGAACCTATTACACTATCGGAAAAACTCGATAGCGTTCCGAATAGACCGGGGTGCTATCTTTATAAAAACGAAGCTGGGGACATCCTTTATGTCGGTAAAGCGGTGTCGCTGCGCAATCGTGTCCGTTCGTACTTCCAAAAGAGCGCTAAGCATTCCGCAAAAACCCGCAAACTTGTAAATGATATTCGCGACCTCGAGATAATGGTTACCGATAGTGAACTTGAAGCGCTTATTCTCGAATGCACGCTGATTAAGCGCCATCGCCCCAAGTACAACGTCCGTCTGCGGGATGACAAGAGCTACCCCTATCTGGCGCTTACCACGTCGGAGGCATATCCACGTCTGCTTTACACACGCCGAGTAAATCTTAGCGACGGCAACCGCTATTTCGGTCCGTATACTAACTCACAAGCCGTTCGCCAAGCTTCGGATTTGCTGCATAAGATTTTCCCTTTAACCCCTTGCGGCAAGGTATGGAACGGCAAGGAAGAACGGCGACCTTGTCTTTACTATCACATGGGTCAGTGCATGGGGGCTTGCGCCGGATTGGCTGATCATTCGAAGTATCAAAAGATAGTAAAGGATGTGACCCTCTTTCTTGAAGGCAAACACGAGCGTTTGCTGAAAGAACTGCGGCGTAATATGGAGACTTCGGCTGAGAAAATGGAATTCGAGCGGGCTGCAAAGCTGCGGGACCAAGTGGCGGCTATTGAAGAGGTTATGCAGCGGCAGAAAGTTATCTCTAATGAAGACACCAATCAGGATGTTATTGCGGTCGTGAAGGATGAGCGTGGGGCAGCAGTTCAGATGTTCTACGTGCGCGGAGGCAAACTTATCGGCCAGCGAGTGTTTATCCTCGATGGCGGTACTGAAGAGAGCGCATCGGAGGCTGTGCAGGAGTTCGTTAAGCGATATTATAACGAAGCTCCCGAAATCCCGCGCGAGATATTGCTTCCAGTGATTATTGAAGACATGAATATCATCGAGACCTGGCTACGGCAAAAGCGTGGGCATTCAGTACAAATCACCGTCCCGCGTCGTGGGGCTAAGTTTGATATGGTGGAAATGGCTGCCAGTAACGCCGAGATTGCCCTGCAGCAGATGCGACAGCAAATTGAAGCCAGAGAAGAATGGGCTGAAGCGGCGATGAGCAGCCTTCAAGAAGTACTCAGCCTTGAAAACCTGCCGATGCGTATCGAGGGGTTTGATATTTCCAATACTCAAGGCAAGATACCCGTCGGAAGCATGGTGGTTGCCGAAGAAGGTCAGCCTGCCCGAAGTGAGTATCGCAGGTTCAAAATTAAGTGGCACGCTGAGACGCCTGATGACTTTGCGATGATGAAGGAAGTTATTACCCGCCGTCTACGCGCAGCAGTTGAAGGTGATACCAAGTTCTCCAAACTGCCGGATTTGATGCTAATTGACGGAGGCAAAGGTCAATTAAGCGCCGCTTTGGCAGCGATGAAGGATGTGGGAATCGATATTCCTGTGCTGGGTTTGGCCAAGCAAATGGAGCTAATTTTCATGTCTGGCCGCGACGCTCCGATTGCACTGCCAAGAGACTCATCGGCTTTGCACCTGCTTCAACGCTTGCGTGATGAGGCTCACCGTTTCGCCCTTCAATATCACCGCAAATTAAGAGATGCCAACACTTTCGGCGGCAATCCGTTGGATAATGTGCCCGGTATTGGTCCTCGCCGAAAGCGAACTCTCCTTCGCACTTTCGGCTCAGTCGCAAAAATAAGAGAGGCCACGATAGAAGAACTCGCTGCCGTCCCAGGAATGGCCACCAGATTAGCCGAGCAAGTTAAAGAATTGTTAGGCTAAAGGCGTTAGATGAAGAGCTTATAGGTCGGTATCCCCATAAGGGGGCCGATTATTGCCCAAAGGGAACCGATGGTATAGTCGCCCAGAATTAAACCTAGGGCGAATGAGGCGCCTAGTTGGTAGCCTCGGGTGCCGCCGTAGCGGGTTAGCATCAGCTTGATAAGCCAACTGATAAAGAAGGGGAACCAGAAGTAATCGACCGCGCTGCTGACGGCTAGTGTGTAACCCGCCGGATGGAAAGGCCACCATACAAATGAGCGCCGCATCACGCTCAAGACAACGACTATAATGCCTGAGCCAATCATATTAAACCATCGTGATGGATTAGGCTGAGTGGATGACGACAGCCAGGTATTTAAGCGTCCGAATGATTCCTCACCAACCCATGATTTGAACCCAGTGGCCTTGGCGGCTGCGCCGTAGGCATAGGTGATGTGCAAGTTCATCCAAAAGACCACGAAAATCGCAACTATCCCGACGATTATTAGTAGCGCCGCCATCTTGCTGGGGTTTATTCCTCTTGATGCGCCCAATTGAAGCGCTTCGAGTTGATTGGGCATGGGATGTGCGCGATAAGCTCTGTTGAACCAATACATCGACTGCATTATCGTCATATCCCGTGGCTGAATGAGTCCGCTTGAGCCGAATAGTTCGAACAAGAAGCGTTGGGGATTAATGAAATAAATCTCATGAGAAGCGCCCACCTCGGCTCGAATGCGCGTCAGGGCAAGGGCGATGATGAAATAGACGCTAAAGAAGGCCACTGCCCAGTACATGGTCAGCCCCATTCGCCAGAAGTAGGCGAAAATCACAATTAAGCTAATACCGATGCCGATAAAAGCCCAACGATAATTCTGCCCATCCTTATCAGCCTGACCGCCATGAAAAGCTGCTTTCCAGGCATACTTGACTTGCCTGGGTACGCTCCATAGGATGAGTATGCCAAAGGTAAGCATCGCCCCCATTCCATGCTGGCTGAACCATGTATAAGGCCAACCTTCTCCACCGGCTGAATCGAGCCCAATCGCAGTGCAGAGAACCAACAGGAGGCATCGCGCAATATAGAAGAACCAGCATGAAAAGGACAAGTCGAGAGGCATAAAGAACGCCAGGCCGATGGCGAAAGGATAAGCTGTCATCGTCAAGTTCGAAATGGCGCTCCAGGGTCGGTTAGACAGCCCTTCAGTAAGGTGATACTGCTTGATAAACGGCGCGATCATCGGCACTTCGGGGACTAATAGATGAAGTCCATTCAGACCGGTGATAAGCGCTGCAACCGTGAACCCCGCCCACATTGCCTTGCTGCGCCAGAATGAACCGCTCTCATCCGTCATCGCTAATGGAAGCTGAATAATAGGAAACACCAACCGCTCATGCTCCGCCCAGGGCTTGCGCAGCAAGAGGTCGACGCACACAAAAATAACCAACAGCGCAATAATAAATCCCGCCCATGCCAGAAGAG